>NZ_JAJCPX010000040.1:0-25405 GCF_020563125.1 Longicatena sp. 210702-DFI.1.196
GAAGATAGACCTAGATATGTGAGGTTTACCACAAAAGCAAAATGCCCGTAGAGCCCATAAAATAAGGCTTTGCGGACATTTAAGAAGATATAAAAAGATAGTTAAAAAGACATATATAATTTCATATAAATGTTATATAATGAAGACGAAAACATTGTATAGAAAGGATGCGTATATTGTAAGGATGACTGCTTAGGTGAGTTCATTACAATATACCAGGTGATGGTATGGCATATAATGTCCTGATCGTAGATGATAATAAAGAAATCCGAGAAGTGGTCAATGTACTATTAAGTAATGAAGGATATATTGTGAATGAAGCTGACAATGGTGCAGAAGCTATTACAAAATGCGAAGCACAGGATCTTATTATCTTAGATATCATGATGCCCGGTATGGATGGTTTTAAGACATGTCGACGTATCCGTGAATTAACCAATGTACCTATCTTATTTCTTACGGCAAAGACTTTAGATCAAGATAAAGAAGACGGCTTTAACAGTGGTGGCGATGATTATCTTATTAAACCATTTTCCTATAGCGAGCTTTTATCTCGTGTAAATGCTCTTATACGTCGTTTTTATGTATATCGCGGAAAAAGTAATATTGAGGAAAGTAATATTATAGAACGTAATGATTTGAAAGTGGATCAAAATAGTAATCGTGTATGGGTTGGTGATGAAGAAGTAAATCTTACCGAGATAGAGTATCGTATCTTGCAATTACTGATTACCAATCCTAAGTGCGTCTTTTCTAATAAAGAATTATACGAAAGCATATGGGATGAATCCTATTTATATACTGCCAATAACACGATCATGGTACATATACGGAATTTAAGGAAAAAATTATTAGTTGATCCTTCCAATCCTAAGTATATACGTACTATTTGGGGAAAGGGGTATCGCTTTGATTAGAAAAACACGAATATCCAGATTAAGTATCAAACTGGTTATGATAGTGTTAATTTCTTTTGTGGCCAGTGCTTTATTATTTGCTATTTTGTTCATGAACCGTTATCGCGTTTTTCATTTCATTATTGATGAAACAGCCTTAACAAAATCAACAGCTGAATCGGTAGCTCAATTGCAAACTACGATTACCAAGAAACATATATCAAAAAATGATCAGAAACGCATCCGTGAAGAAATGAAAGAATATCGCCATCTTACGATGCAGCTATATGATTCTGAAGGGGTCTATTATACGGATCATGCCAGTCCTTTGGAAAAGGATGTATACATAGAAACATCTTCTTTTCTATTAACGTTATATTATCCACAATATGAAGATTATACATTAAAATTTTATGATGGTACATATAATTTGACCGTGTATTCTTATCAAGGTGTTTGGTTTATGGAGCTGTATGTAATAGGTGCTATTGTGCTTTGTGTGATGCTATTTCTATTACTGATCATGCGCTATATCCGCCGTAAAATAAATTACATCCTAAAAATAGGGGATGAAATGAAGCTGATAGAAAGTGGAGATTTCCAACATCCAATTCTTTATGAAGGTAAAGATGAATTAACAGATCTAGCAATTCAATTGAACCAATTGCGTTCTGTATTAGATGAAAACATGCGAAGTGAAAAAGAAGCAAAACAAGCAAATCAAGATTTGGTTACAGCGATGAGTCATGATTTACGTACGCCATTGACCTCCCTCCTTGGTTATCTTGATATTCTTGACATGAAAATATATAAGAATGAAGAAGAGCGTTCGGAATATATTCGTAAGTGTAAAATAAAGGCTGATCAAATTAAAGATATGTCTGATCGTTTATTTACGCATTTCCTAATCTATGCACAGGATGAGAATATCCAATTGCAGCTGATGGATCAAGATCAGGTAAATGTGATGCTCGAGGCCTTTGGCAATGAATTGATTGACAGTGGTTTTGAGATTCAGCTGCTTATTGACGCAAAACCATTTAAGATTATGGCTGAAACGAGTTTGTTAAAAAGAATATTCGATAATTTATTATCAAATATCCGCAAATATGGGTCATCACAAGTGGAAATA
This sequence comes from Longicatena sp. 210702-DFI.1.196, assembly GCF_020563125.1. Taxonomy (NCBI): domain Bacteria; kingdom Bacillati; phylum Bacillota; class Erysipelotrichia; order Erysipelotrichales; family Erysipelotrichaceae; genus Longicatena; species Longicatena sp. 210702-DFI.1.196. The sequence goes on from NZ_JAJCPX010000040.1 coordinate 2,029, forward strand.
AGTTTACGCTGTGAAGAAAAGCAGTTATGCATGTGTATTAAAAATGATAAGAAAGAGGATATTTCAAAAGAAGAAAGTTCTCATATCGGATTAAAGAGTGTACGAAAAATGCTGTCTTACATGAATGCTACTTTAGTGATTCAGGAGGTAGAAGACATTTTTATAGTACAGCTTGTGTTCCCTTTATCAATGGATGGTTTACCAAAAGCATGAGATGATGAATGAGGATCCTTTATATGGAAATGTTAGTATCAGATGAAATACATTCCTATCGGCTTTTGGAAATCTTATACAACTAGGATATGAAGTGAATAAAGAAAAAGAATCATCAGCAAGTTCTAAGCATGAGATTACTTGAAAGAGATAATATTCAAACCTATTTCAGTAAATCATTGCGTGAATGAATTGCCAAGGATTCTTTTTTTGTATCATGTTTCACCGTGATGTGATCATTAGAATATTATCATAAATAGCATAAGAAAACAGTTACTACTTAAAATTAAGGCTTACTTGAATTAAAATTACAAAAAATGTAAGGAAGTTAATGCTTGCAGGATACCATCTTCACTAACCTTTGTCGTTACATAATCAGCGATTGCTTTTACATCTTCATGAGCATTTCCCATAGCAATGCCTATGGCAGCATGTGTCAACATTTCTACATCGTTTAAACTATCCCCAAAGGCAATGTAGGAATCCATTTGCAGATGTTTTAACAAGTATTGGATGCCTTTATATTTATGATAATCTTTTAATACGATGTCGGCATACGTGGATAATCCGGGAATAATATGTATACCATCAATTTCATGATAAGATGCATAATCGTATTGTAAGGGACCGTAAGCGATCATCATGATGACAGGTTGTCCATCATAAGGCTTAACTTCTGGAACAAGTTCTTTAAAAAAATCCAATGCCTGATAAACCAGCTCATTAGGCGCAGCAGTAAGATATTCACCTTCTCCATGAATTATCAATATAGGATTTTGTTGGGCATGTGCCACCTGCATACACTTTTCAACACTCGCTTGAGGAATACAGGCGAGATGTAAGATTTCTTGTTTTTTATTAAAGATTGCCTGACCATTGTTACATAAGAAAAAATCCCAATCAATTAAGGAAGCAAAACCGCCATTCTTCAATGATGGCAAAGAACGTCCTGTTGATATTCCCAGTAAATGCCCTTGTTTATGCAGCTGTTGTAAGGCTGTGATTGTAGAAAGGGGAATTTGATGGGTTTCTGTATCAATGAGTGTACCATCAACATCAAAAAGAAATAGCATTTTATCGTTCATAAATTTATCAACCTGCCTTATGTCTACATGGTATCATAGGTTAAGGAACATTGCCACATTTAATCTTCATGGTGAAGTACACATTCGTAAACATATGGAAAACAACGGAAATTGGGTAGGAAATAGGCGATATACCTTTTTTTTACTTGGCTTTTTTGATAAAATAGGAATGGAGGTAATTTTTTTATGAAATCTGCAATAGTATTAGCGGCTGGTAAAGGTACCAGAATGAAATCCTCACTATGTAAAGTCATGCATCCGGTGTTAAATAAACCGATGATCGGACATATTATCGCGGCATTAAGGGCTGCCGAGGTTGATCGAATCATTGTTGTTGTCGGACATGGAGCAAATAGCGTCAAGGAGTATTTACAAGATGACGTAGAATATGCATTACAGGAACCGCAGTTGGGTACCGGGCATGCTGTCATGCAAGCTAAGGCATTAGCTGAAGAAGACGGCGATACCATTATCGTAAATGGGGATGGACCTTGTATTCAGAAAGAAACAATTCTGAAAGCATTTGCGGCGAATCAAAACTATGCATGTACCGTATTGACTAGCGTATTAGCGGATGGTGAGCGTTATGGACGTATAGTACGTAATCGTGATGGTATGGTTGAAAAAATCGTTGAAGCAAAAGATTGCAGTGCTGAGGAATTAGCCATTAAAGAAATCAATACTGGAATTTTCTGTTTCAAGACCAGCAAGCTGTTTGATGGTTTAAAAGAAATCACCACCAACAATGCCCAGAATGAGTATTATTTAACAGATCTGGTAGAAATTTTTCATAAGCATAATGAAAAGGTAAATGCGATGATCGTAGATGATGCAGAGGAAACCATGGGTGTGAATGATCGTGTTGATTTAGCAAAAGCCAATAGCTGGATGAAAAAGCACATTAATCATAAACACATGTTAAATGGTGTGACCATTCTGGATCCAGACAACACCTATATTGATGCTGATGTGGAAATCGGAGAGGATACAACGATTTATCCCAATGTGCATCTACAGGGAAACACTAAGATAGGTTCCCATGTGACAATTTTACCGAATTCTTTCTTGCGCAATGCGCTTATTGAAGATGGTGTGACCATTGATAGCAGCAAAATTGTTGAAAGTAAGGTAGGGGCTAAGACAACAATCGGTCCTATGTCACATTTAAGAAACAATACGGAAATTGGTGAGAATTGTCGTATTGGAAATTTTGTGGAATTTAAAAACTCACACTTTGGCAATGGAAGTAAATGTGCGCACTTAACGTATGTGGGAGACAGTGATGTTGGCGAGCGTGTCAACTTTGGCTGTGGTGTTGTGACCGTCAATTACGATGGTAAGAACAAATATCGCACGACGATTAAAGATGGTGCATTTATTGGCAGCAATTGTAATCTGATTGCGCCTGTGACCATTGGCGAAAACGCTTTGCTTGCGGCAGGTTCTACAATTACTGATTCAGTAGATGATGGTGATATGGGAATTGCCCGCTCTCGTCAGTCCATAAAGAAAGGTTATGGATCAAAGTATAAGAACAAATAGGAAAGGAATAGGGAACAATGGAAAACAAAACAGTAGTATTTGCGTTAACATCCAGTGTGGGTCTGGCAAATGAAATCGTCAGTCAACTGGGTATTCCTCTGGGACAGTGTGATGTAAAACACTTCTCCGATGGAGAAATCATGGTTGAACTTGGGGAATCTGTACGTGGTAAGAATGTCTTTATCGTACAGTCTACCTGCGCACCGGTTTCCAGTAACATCATGGAGGTGTTGATTGCTATTGATGCCTGCAAACGTGCCAGCGCCGGACATATTTCTGTCGTAATGCCATACTTTGGCTATGCACGTCAGGATCGTAAGGCAAAACCAAGACAGCCAATCACCTCAAAGTTAGTTGCTGATTTACTTGAAAGAGCAGGAGCTAACCGTGTAATAACAATGGAACTTCATGCTACACAGATTCAGGGATTCTTCGATATTCCGGCGGATGATATTTCAGCAATACCAATCATCGGTAAATATTTCAAGGAATTAAATCTGCAGGATGTAGTTGTTGTATCTCCGGACCATGGAGGAACTACGCGTGCGCGTAAGTTAGCGGAGATTCTGCATGCACCATTGGCTATTATCGATAAACGTCGTCCAAAACCAAATGTGGCAGAAGCGATGAATATCATTGGTGATGTAAATGGTAAGGTTGCCATCATGGTAGATGACATTGTAGATACTGCCGGAACATTAACAGCAGGTATTAACATGTTGTATGAAAAGGGTGCTACCGCTGTATACGCATCTTGTGTACATGGGGTATTAAGCGGACCAGCAATTGATCGTTTAAAAGCAAGTAATTTAGCAGGTTTCATCTGTACAAATACAATTGCACAAGATGAAAAAGCTGCTCAGTATCCAGAAATGAAAGTATTATCTGTTGGACCGGTACTTGGTGATGTCATTAAGGCAATTGAAGAAAACCGCCCGGTAAGTCCAATTGTTTCCCGTTACGCTGAATAAAAAAATACATAGAAAGGAATTTATATGCTGGAACATATCGTTGCACAATTCCTGCCAGAAATTATTTCTTTACTGGAACTGATTGGGATTGCAGTAATCACCTTCGGTTCGGTTAAGGCTTTCTATCATTATAGTAAGGCTTTTCTGACAAAGAAACGATACCCGATACGTATCGAATTAGCAAATGCTCTGGCATTGGGACTGGAATTTAAGATGGGAGCCGAAATTTTAAAGACGGTTCTTGTCCGCAGTCTAAATGAAATCCTCATTTTAGGTGCGATCATTCTTCTAAGAGCACTGTTGTCATTGATGATTCATTTTGAAATCAAGGCAGAACAGCAACATGGCTCTCCTGAAGAGGCATCTCCTAACAATTATTAAATATCATAAAATATTTATTAAAAAAGAGTCAAGGCATATACGAATGTATTCTCACAAATGAAGTGGCAAATGTGAGAGATACCGTGTAGTGTCACGACTCTTTTCTTATATAAGTCTTTATAAAGGATATTTTATTGCTTTTCTATTCTTATAACTTATTAAACTTTATTTCATAATTTAACATACTTCTTTATAATTCATTAAACTTATTTGTAAATCATCGAAATTTTCTTTATAATTCAACAAACTTCATTATAATTCATTAAACTTTTCTTGATAACTCATGGTACTTAGCTTTTTAAGAAACGTATGTTCTATTTATCGTTTGTATGAAAAATGGTGTGAATAAAATGTTTAGGCCCATGTCGATAAAGCAATAAGATACCATCTTTTCCTATATCATGATAAACATCATCAAAATAAAACATACCGGCTACTGCCGTGAATTGATTCCAAAAGTCACTATGTAATGCTTTATGCAATACGGTATGCTGCAAAGCTTTATTTTCAATTGTAATAGCTTGTGCCAACATGCCAAATGCTTTTTCTTTGTGAGGCTCATAGCGGACATCTTGAAATTTATACTCTTTACAATTGCGATTCCAGGCTAACCAATTAGCCAGCCCATGAGTAAATGTCATATCATCTAGCATGTCAAGATAATGGTGAGTTGACAAAGGGTAACGATGACGTATACAAAGCTTGGTTATTTCCAAAGTGATATAATTTTGCATGATATAAGTCATTTGAGAGAGGATTCTTGTATAATCAGCAATATGAATCAGATCTAAAATGATAACGTTATGCTTGAAAACTTCGGTACGCATTGGGGCTGAGGTACTTCCGACAACCGGTATGATGGTTAATGAAGCAAGAAGCTCATCCATATCGGAAAATAAGCTTAACCAGATATCTTGATTAAATACCGGGAATTCCTCGACAATCGTTTCCAGTTCACTTAATAATGCGGAAACGACATCTTTACGTTTGCTATCTGGTTGTTGAAAGCCAGATACATAGGAATATCCGCTGCTTTGTTCCATAGGTAAATCATGTAAAAAGGCATGAATAAGAGATGAATCAATTTGCATACTATCCCTCCTTGTCTTTTATTTTACTATAGAAATGTAATTTCAGAAAGGAAGAAACATTATAATTCTTTGAATTCACAAGAAAGTACATCAGAGTAGAATCTGCTGAGGTATTTAAATTATGCATGGCATTACATTCGGTAAGTCGAGGCAGTTTACGAAAAGAATCTGCCATCGCAAATAAAGTTAACACCTCGGGGAACAATAACTCATGAGGTGATTGTATGGATAAGCAATTAGCAAAGCGTGTGTTTTTGTGTTGTTGTGGTTTTTTGCTAGTAATTGCGATGATGGCATCCGTCTTGCCATCTGCTGAATTGATTAAGGTAAGCAGCGAGAAGAAAAAAGTGATGTATCTTACCTTTGATGATGGTCCAAGTCAGAATACGCAAGAAATATTAGATATTCTAGATCGTTTCCATGTGAAAGCAACCTTTTTCGTAACAGCAGAAAGCCCAGATCATATAAATATGATTAAAGAAGAGGTGAAAAGAGGCCATGCGATAGGAGTTCATACATATGCACATGACTATAAAACAATTTATACAAGTGTAGATGGTTATTTTAAAGATGTTGAAAAAATGAACGATATCATTGAGAAACAAACAGGTAAAAGGACAAAAATTCTACGTTTTCCAGGTGGTGTCAGTAATACAGTCTCACGGAAATATGCCTCTAAGATTATGAGTAAATTAGCTAAAAAAGTTGAGGAACATGGGTATCACTATTATGACTGGAATGCTTCGAATGGCGATGGAAATTGTTATACAAGCGTGGATTCTTTGATAAACACAGGGCTAAAAGAAGTAAGAAATCAGGATACGGTCATGATGCTTATGCATGATGGAGGTGCCAATAAAGCTACTGTTGAGGCTTTGCCTACGCTGTTAAACAGTTATATACAACAAGGCTTTGAATTCCGGATCATCGATGATACAACGCCGGTTTTTCATCATCATATTGCAAATTAAAGGCAAATTCATTACACGATGGAAGAAAAAAAGAAGAAGGTTGCAGGTTATGGATACTGAATGAAATCATATCCAACAGGTTTACAAACTTCTTCTTTTCTATTGAGATTACTTTATTCTTTAAGATAAGATTACTTCCTTCATTTGAAAGATAAGAACTATCGCTACTAATAATTGGGATACGTCATGATGTCTTTTCGAAGAAACGATAAAGACGAAACTTCCCTATAACAGATAGTATTATCCGGCTTTTGAAACAAGCTCATTTTGATGATCAATATCTGCTTGTGTAATGGTTTCACCTTTATCTATCTTTTTAATTAACTTAATAGCATTCGTTACACAGGCTTCATTTGGTACCATAACATAGGCATTAAATCCATTAGCCGGTGTCCACTTGGTTGCGCCGCGGCCACTCACTTGAATTTGCTTGATATCCCAGCCACTCATATCATTCAACTGTGCTTTTACAAATGCTGTCATTTCACTTTGTGACATATTTGTCTGGAAGCTGCCGCTTACAGCACTCATAATACCTGTATAGTTTGTGATAATCGTAGGGGATAAGGCTTTGTTGATAATAGCTGTCAAAGCGCGCATTTGATTACGGCTACGTTCACGATCACCGTCAGCTAATGAATAACGTTCACGAACAAAGCCAAGGGCTGCTTCACCACTCAAATTATTCTCGTCGACATTGATTTGATATCCGTTATTTGTCGTAAAGGCAAATGGAGAATTTACTGTGATACCACCTAATGCATCGACAATATTAATTAAACTTGAGAAATTTACACGTGCATAATAATTTAATTTGATATCCATAAAGTTCTCAACTGATTTTAAAGTACAATCAACACCAAAGATACCTGTATGGGTCAATTTATCAAGCTGATTATCTTGACATACCTGAGGAATATAGAAATCACGAGGTACACCGGTCATTAAAATCTGATGTGTTTTAGGGTTAATAGATACGATCATATTAACATCGGAACGCGATACAGTAGCGATAGAACCATACGTATCAATACCAGTGATATACACATTAAAAGGATCTTCGGTAACGTCAACACCTTTTGCCAATGCTTTTGATTTGGTCTCATATCGGTATTCTTTAATGACACGTGTCTTTTTATTAAAATCAGAGTGTTCTTCTTCAAACATCCCGCGAGAACCTTCGTTAACTAAGATTGCGTCCACATTTCCATTGTATAAGTCATCACCATATTTCTTATAAGAAGAATAGCTAATGGTAACTGGCTTAGATCCTAAATCTTTTTCAATATCTGTCAATGCCTTATTTTGGGTTTCCGAATCACCAATAGAGATTGTGCCAAGTTTCTTATCCTTTAAGTCATTGATTTCTTTCATTTTGCTATCTTTCATAACAACAACGGATAGGATAGATACATCGGTATCACTACCTGTCATTTTTGAGAAAGCATCACTTGTTTTAAATATATACCAATTACCTACAGCTAATAATAAGGAAAGAATAACGATGAGAACTTTTCCTAAAGCTCGGTTAAATCGATTTACTCTTTTACCCATCTGTAAATAATACATTGCCAATAATAGTAACAGAAGCAATACAGCAAGTATCATAAAATATTTCATAGGAATCAGATTAATTGTAAATGCTTGAACGATAAATGCTAAAGTAAGTACGGCATATATCAATATGAAATAAAATTCAGGCTTTTTATAGAACGCCTTTTTATTCGTGCTTTTTTTTGCCATGTTTTCAGCCCTTTCTTGTAATGATAAGCATATTTATTATACCTGTTTTCAAGCGTTTTTACTACATAAAATTCTTACGTTTCATTAAGCACTAAGAAATGGTAACAAAACAGAAATGCCGCTTTTACAAAAATAGGATGCTTGAAAGAAAAGTGTAGTGTATATCAGCTATGCGTTATTTTCTTGTTTTTCCCAAAGCATCTACAAAAGCATACAATTTATGCGTTATCTGCGAAAAAGATGGTAAACGAATAGGAAAAATGGTGATATACATGATACAATATACGTTAGAAACGGCAGGTGTTTATACATGTTACAAGATACCATTGCGGCAATTTCAACAGCAGCTGTAGATGGCGCCATCTCGATCATACGAATGAGTGGTGATGCGGCCATTCAAATTGTTGATTCCTTATGTTCGATCGATCTGACATCAAAAAAAAGTCATACAATCAGTTATGGTTTTATCCTAGACCCTATTACAAAAGAGGAAATTGATGAGGTGTTAGTATCGGTTTTTCGTGCTCCTAAAACATTTACAAGAGAGGATATCGTAGAGATCAATTGCCATGGCGGCCGTTATGTGACAAAAAAGATTCTGCAACTTTGTCTGATGCAGGGGGCACGCTTAGCAGAGCCGGGAGAATTCACGCGCAGAGCATTTTTAAATGGCCGAATTGATTTGACACAGGCAGAAGCTATTAACGATATGATTCTTGCGGATTCTAATGAGAGTCGGAAATTAGCAATGCATGGGATTCGCGGAAGTGTAAAAAAATTATTAGAGCCATTCATTAAAAATATTTTAGATATTATCGCGAATATAGAAGTGAATATCGATTACCCTGAATATGATGATGTTGAGATGTTGAGCAATGAAGTGATACTTCCTAAGATTCAAAAATGGCTTTCACAAATTGATCAATTATTAGAACGTGCTGAAAGTGGACAAATGATGAAAGAAGGTATCAAAACAGCGATTATCGGAAAACCAAATGTTGGGAAAAGCAGCTTGTTAAATGCCCTTCTGGAAGAAGATAAAGCAATTGTTACCGAAATAGCAGGAACCACCAGAGATATTGTGGAAGGTCATATTCACTTGGGTGGTTTGACTTTGAATTTGATAGATACAGCGGGAATTCGTGAAACAGAAGATGTTGTTGAAAAAATCGGTATCGAAAGAAGTATGAAAGCTATCGAAGATGCACAATTAATTATTTTAGTTTTAGATGCCAGTCGTCCATTGGATGAAGAAGATCAGCAACTGATGCAAATGACTGAAAATAAGACAAGAATTATTGTATATAATAAAAAAGATCTTAATCAACATATAGAAGGCATATGCATTTCTGCTCAACATCATGAAATTGAACCGTTAATACATGAAGTACATCGATTATTTGACAGTCATAAAATTGTTATAGAAGAGCCCGTATTAGCGAATGAACGACAAATATCACAAATGATGAAAGCCAAAAAAAGTATGCTGTCAGCTGTTGATGCGATTGCGATGGGACTTGAACTTGATGTGGTAGAAATCGATATACAGGAAGCTTATACGGCATTAAAAGAAATATTAGGAGAAGTACATCGAGAAGATTTATTAGACACATTATTTGCTAATTTCTGTTTAGGTAAGTAAATATAGGATGGTTTTTAATCGACTGGTTACAGAAGCAGATTCTTAAAAAGAAGGTGAAAAGTATGGACTATACATTAACAGATACTCATTGTCATATCACATGTGATGATCTATTTGAACGCATTGATGATGTGATTGAAAATGCAAAAAGGCATCATGTAGGAAGAATGCTGATTGTTTGTACGAATTTTAAAGAATTTGAACGTGCAAAAAGTTTAAAAAAGCAACATCCTGCAATCTTTGATATTGCGTTAGGCTTTCATCCCAATGATCTATATAAATTTGAAGAAAAAGATTATGTACGATTGGAAAGCTTATTACAGCATCATGAGTTGTGTGCACTTGGTGAAATAGGTTTGGATTATCATTGGGATGACGTAAAAAGAGAAGATCAGATAAAAGGCTTTATACGTCAGCTTGAAATGGCGAAAAAATACCACATTCCGATTCTTATACATATGCGAGAAGCCACAAAGGACACGCTTGACATCTTGAAAGAACACAGACCTTTACAAGGAATTTTCCACTGTTACAGCGGAAGTTATGAGACAGCTGTTGAGGCAATGAAATTAGGCTTTTATATTTCCTATGGCGGACCATTGACATTTAAAAATTCAAGAGGAGCTCCAGAGGTTGCTGAAAAACTTTCTGTAGACAGATTGTTTGTTGAAACAGACAGCCCATATCTTACACCGCATCCACATCGCGGCAAACAAAATGAGCCGATGTATGTTGAAGTAACCTTTCAACGCTTATGTGAAATAAAGGGTATGAGTGAAGCTGAGTTGGCTGAGCAATTAGAAAGAAATTATCAAAGGTTATTTTATAATACATTGCGGTTATAGGAACTTTGAAAAACAAAAAAGATAAGAAGATTTTATTTATTAGATAAATACTATTTTCTTATCTTTATTTTATATTGACAATGGAAAGTTTAAAGGTATTTCTACTCTTTATATCATTCATACTTTTTACCTATATAATATATAGCAAGTATTAAGCTACAAAAAAGAAAGGTTAGTAAAACGCCCTGTATGTTGCTTGTAACTGTTGAACCATATAATTTTATACATATACCGTGGATGAGAATGAATACATCAGCAGATAGCAGTGCCCAACTCTTAATTGTGGTACAGATATATGGCCAATTCCCATTATGGAAAGATAAACCGGTACAATGTATTCTGAAAATACCATGCATAACATAATGAATCTTATTTGAATCGTAATAGGAAGGTAATACCTTTGGGGTAAGAAAACAAAAATATCCTCCTAATAATAAGATGATAACACTAGTAGTTATGCTGCTTTGTAAGTCTGATATCGAGATATCTGCCATAGTAAACATGATAATTTCAAAGAAAAAGATGATGATGCATAGGAAATATGCGATGATCCAATGTTTTCGATGCCGTTGTAGCGTGTGATAGATGACGTGATCGTATGCATGAATATCGCATGGCTTCAAGGATTCGATATTCTGATGCTCACCTTTTAGTAGTTCAGTAACAGTGAAATCAAATAAATTTGCTAGGGGCATAAGCAAGGGTATGCTGGGCATGCTTACTCCACGCTCCCATTTACTTACGGTTTTATCTGATACATACAACTTGTCAGCTAAATCTTTTTGTGTAAGCTTTTTTGCTTTTCTTAATTCACTTATATACGAACCGACTTTTTCATTATTTATCTGATCCATACATACACCTCCTGGCTATATCTTACAGTGTCATGCTTTTATAATCAATCGACTGTTAGTAGAGTTATGAAAAAGATGTAGATCATGATGGATAAAGAATCTGTACAAGGTATTCATATAAGGGTTATGCGGCTGATTATAAAAAAGTCATAAAAAAACTGAAGGAAGTCAGCAATGATGTTGATGTTTCTTCAGCTTATTTCGCATATTTGTTTTTAAAATCCATCAGTTTTTGAAAGGTCTCCTCACTGATGACATGTTCAATGTGACAGGCATCCTCATCAGCATTTTCAGCACTGACACCAAGTACATCTTGTAAAAAACCGCTGATGGTTTCATGACGCAAATAAATACTTTTTGCCAAATCTCTTCCGGCATCGGTGAGATGAATATCTCCATAGCTTTCTTGTAAGACATACCCTTTTTCTTTTAACACATTCATGGCTTTGTTTACACTGGGTTTGGATACATGCATGCGACTTGCGACATCCACACAGCGAATTTTTCCGGTTTCTTCCAATATCAGCAATGTTTCTAAATAATCTTCTAAAGATTCCCCTAATTTCATGCAATCACCTCAATATACTTTCTTTAAATATATCATAAAATCAAGACTGTGAACATAAGTTTGTGTAATTCTCTTCTTTAAAGCCAACAAGAACAACTTGCTCTGTTACAAGAAGCGGACGTTTGATTAACATGCCATGCTCACTCAGCAATTTCAATTGTTCTTCCTCGCTCATCAAAGGAAGACGTTCTTTCATATGTAGTTCTTTGTATAAATTACCACTGGTATTAAAGAATTTTTTCAAGGGAAGTCCACTGCGCTTCCACCATGCGGTTAACTCTTCAACACTTGGGGTATCTTCCACAATGTGTCGCGCTTCTACTTCGACACCAAGGGATAGTAAGTGCTTTTTCGCTTTTTGACATGTGGAGCATTTCGGATATTCAATAAATAAGACTTTCATAATAGCCACCTCACTTAGCAATATCATAGGGGAAATTTGCCGGAATTGCAATCTTTCTGCCTATATCATAAGCCTTTATATTTCTTAAATTGTTTGCGGCATAGTATATGATAGAAAATTGAAATAGCACCTATGACACATAAGATGATACATAGCGCTAAGAAAGAGATGGTGATAGTTCCGGTATAGTGTGTATTTGCCCAAAGCATGATACCTATATAGCAAACAGCATAAATAATTATATAGATGATCCAACTATATTCTTTAAAACGCAAAACAGTGCGGCCTTGTGCAAAATCAGCTAATAAAATGGCAGCAGATACGGCAAGAGCGGTACAGAAATCATTTACAGTAAAGGTAAATGTATAGTGTGTGAAAGAAATAGATGTCGTATCATCAAGACCTATCAAAGACAAAAGCAAGATCATGATAAAGAAGATGAAGATAGCACCGGAAAAGATGTATAATAAACGCAAAATATGTTCTAGCATGGTTTCTTTTACAGCATTTTCGCTGATTTGATTGCAGAACTCTTCAAGATCACCGAAAGCTTCTTCTGTTGGGATGTCACGTTGTTGATTATCCAAGGCTAAGGCGAGCACATCGTCAAGAATATCACGGAATACAGTATTGCTGATATGACGAGAGGATAAATTACGAGCAATCTTTGTATATACTTTTTTATAATCGTGGTGCAGATCTTTTACTTTATTTTTCATAAAGACACCTCCGTTTTTATGCTGCTTCTTTATAGGAAAAGTAATTCTTATGCTGTGTATGAAAGTACAGGTATAACAAAATAGGTGTTAAGAGAATACATATGCCAATAAAAACTATAGGAATTATAATAGAATGAGGCAAATAAGGCGATAACATAGGAGGCATTATACAAATTAGTAAAGCATAGAGGGGTATCATAATGGCGTAACGACCAAATTCTAAACGAAAGGATAAACGGTTGATTTGGTCATAGGGATACCTATAAATGTCAAAATATAGCGTATAAGTTCATCTGCAGTAAAACGTATCTCACCATGGTTATTGAAGATTCCGATTAGGAAAAGAAGTGTGATAAAAATGCATAGCAGTCCGCCATATAAACCTACTTTTTCTATCGTTGTTTCTTTTACGGCATTGCGGGAAATCTCATCACAGAACTGTTGGTAATCTCCAAAAACTTCTTTAGGCTTTAAATTGCGCTGTTGATTATCCAAAGCCATCACAAGAATATCTTCTAGAATGTCATACAAAACCAAACGATTAATATGCTTGCTAGTTAAATAATCTTTCATTAAATGGAAGGTTGTTAGATAATCGCTATTAAGACCACGCTCATCTAATTTATTTTTGTAAAATATCATTCTCACCTCCTGATGTACTCTTGTAGTTAAGAAACTGTTGATAATGCTTATGCCGCAGCCAGTAAGACAAACTTAGCATGATTACACAAATGAAACAAATACAACCAATAAATAATAAAGGAATATGCATCTTAGCTGGCAGGAGATAAGGAGCTATTAAATACATACCGCCATCAATAACAATAAAGCCTATAATTATGATAAGAATACGCATTTTAGGTAGATGGAAAGCATATCTTTGATAGATATACATAACTAAAGTTATCATTAAGAAATCTGTGAAGTACATACAGAAGTCTGCTCTGTCATAAAGCAGATAGCCAAGTTGTAGGGTCGTTTGTAAGGAAAAAAGTAATTCTTTTAAGAAGCTTAAACTAAATAACATAAGAAAGGCACCTAGGTATAAAGAAATTGTTTCTAACTTTGTTTCCGCAATGGCATTTTTTGATACCTCATCACAGAAACTTTCATAATCGCCAAAGGTTTCATGTGGTGAAGCTCCACGCAGTTGTCCTTCTTCGGCGATTGCTAAAATGTCTGCTAAGATATCTTTACGAATGAGTTTGTTTATGTTTTTTGTATATAGATACTCACACATTGTTTGATAAACTTTACGATATTCCTTGTTTAAGTTTCCTGTATCTTTCATCGTGTTCACTCCTTTCGATTATGCTCTTGTACCACCTGCATAAACATTATGCATTATATTATTACGTATCTTTTCTATCATCGAATAATACATGCATGGTATGTTCTAGAATTTGCCAATTTTCGTAAAATTCAGCTAAATACATTTTGCCTGCTTCTGTAATCTGATAATACTTACGTTTAGGACCTAGCGGTGATGCTTTTTTCTCAGCCTTGATATAATGTTGTTTTTCTAAGCGCAATAATATGGGATACAAGGTACCTTCACTGACATCTATCCAGCCGGCTTCTTTCATGCCCATTAAAATCTCATAGCCATATGTTGTTTGCTTTTCGATAATCTTGAGAATACATCCTTCCAGACTCCCACGCATCAGCTGTGTTTTGTCATACATGCAATCACCTCTACTTTGTTACACAAGGTACTTCCTTCAACTACATTGTAACACAAAGTAGCATAGACGCAAGAAGGTATTAAAAAATTAAGATATTTTCAGAAATTAATGAACGAGGATATCAAACTACTTATGTAGCAAGGGGACACAGGCTTTGTTTTTATCTGTTATTTTTAGCAACCGTTTCTATGCTATATTGAATACAGGTAAAAATGATAATAAACCTGTATAAATATATGTAAAAATTAAGAAAACCTATTGTAATACCATAGGAAGTTTAGTAAAATAATCATGTATTGACAATATGCTTGTATATACTCCATAATATGGATGGAGAGTTTCTAGCCGTGAGCCGTAAATTCACGGGCTACAAGCAAACAATTACTTTTTCTTTTTGTTCGAGACGTACTTGTTTGCTTGGCAGGCAGGTACGTCTTTATATTTTTATAGGAGGTCTTACTTATGGTCTTAAGAAGATGCACTATATTAATTACACAATTCAACGGTTTTTAGTGTACATATTAAGAGATGCTTGATATGTATTTTTTATTTCTAAGGAGGAAAAGCAAATGAGTGAAAAGAAACCTATCGTCAGTATTTTAATGGGAAGTCGCAGTGATCTTCCTACTATGGAAGCTTGTTTCAATCAGCTGAAGGAATTCGATATCCCCTTTGAAGCACATGCTTTATCAGCACATCGTACACCAAATGAAGTTATCGCGTTGGCAGAAGGCGCAAAGAAACGCGGTATTAAGGTTATTATCGCTGCTGCCGGTGGAGCTGCACACTTAGGTGGTGTGATTGCTAGTTCTACGACATTACCAGTGATTGGTGTTCCTATTCAGACAAGTGCATTAGGTGGTATGGACTCTTTGTTGAGTACCGTGCAAATGCCTGGTGGAATTCCTGTCGCAACTGTCGCAATCGGTAAAGCCGGTGCAAAAAATGCCGCTATCTTAGCAGCGCAGATGATTGCCTTGAGCGATGATGAAATGGCTGAAAAAATGGAAGCCTTTAAGAAAGCAATGGCTGAAAAAGTTATCAAAGATTCCGTAATTGAAGTGGAATAATATGAGGAGAAGAAGATGAACTATCGTGTGTATGTGAAGAAGAAAGAAGCTTTTCGTGTAGAAGCAGATTCTTTATTTCATGAATTAAAACAGAATTTGAATTTATCTGATGTACATGGTATTGAACTTTACAATGTCTATGATGTTTTCAATGGCGATGACCATGATATGGAATTGTTAAAGGATAAGGTATTATCAGAAAAAGTAACAGATGAAGTATTTGATGAAATCGCATTGGAAGGAAAGACATACATTGCTTATGAATGTCTGCCTGGACAATATGATCAGCGGGCTGATAGCGCACAGCAGTGTTTGATGCTGTTGAATAATAAGCAGGATGTTGTTATCAAAAGTGGAAAGATCGTTATTCTGGATGGCAGTGTAAGTGAAGAAGAACTTATCGCCATTAAGAACTATCTTATCAACCCTGTGGAAATGAGAGAAAAGGATCTTTCTGTTTTAATCAATGAAGAAGATGTTGAAATCGAAGCTGTTCCGGTTTTAGAAGGTTTCTGTGCTTTGGATGAAGCAGGCTTAGAAGCACTTCGTCAGGAACATGGCTTAGCTATGACCTTGGCAGATATTGCCCATGTGCAGAAGTATTTCAAAGAAGAAGAACAGCGTGATCTGACTTTAACGGAATTAAAGGTATTGGATACGTATTGGTCTGATCATTGTCGTCATACAACATTTGAAACAATCTTACAGAATGTGACCTTTGATGCCGGTTCTTTACAGGATAGCATCCAGAAGGCATATGAAACTTATTTGCATTTACGTGAAGAGGTACATGGGAATAAGAAAGTTATGACCTTGATGGATATGGCAACCATTGCCGGTAAATATTTGCGTAAGAATGGTAAATTGGAAGACATGGAAGTCAGTGATGAAATCAATGCCTGCTCCATTGAAATCACGGTGGATGTAGATGGTGAAGATCAGCAGTGGCTGTTGATGTTTAAGAACGAAACGCATAACCATCCAACGGAAATTGAACCATTTGGTGGCGCATCCACTTGTATCGGTGGTGCCATCCGTGACCCATTGTCAGGAAGAAGCTATGTCTATCAGGCAATGCGTATTACCGGTGCCGGTGATATTACAAAAGATATTAAGGAAGCTTTACCAAATAAATTGCCACAATCCCGTATTTCTAAGGGAGCGGCTGCCGGATATTCTTCTTATGGAAACCAGATTGGTTTAGCAACCACATATGTAAAAGAAATTTATAATGATGGCTATGTCGCAAAACGTATGGAAGTTGGTGCAGTCGTTGGAGCAGCACCGAAAGAAAATGTTGTGCGTAAAAAACCAAATGCCGGTGACATCGTTGTCTTGATTGGTGGAGCTACCGGACGTGATGGTGTCGGTGGAGCTACCGGTTCCAGTAAGGAACACAATGACACCTCTTTAACGAAATGTTCCAGTGAGGTTCAAAAAGGAAATGCACCGATTGAACGTAAGCTGCAGCGCTTGTTCCGTAATCCAAAGGCGACACGTTTGATTAAGAAAGCCAATGACTTTGGGGCCGGCGGTGTCAGTGTTGCCGTTGGTGAATTAGCCGATGGTTTACAAATTGATTTGGATAAAGTGCCAGTAAAATACAGCGGTTTATCTGGTACTGAGTTGGCAATTTCTGAATCACAGGAACGGATGGCTGTATTAATTGAAGAAAAAGACTTTGATGAGTTTAAACAATATGCCTATGAAGAAAATCTTGATGCCTGCATCGTCGCCGTGGTAACCGAAGAACCACGCTTGGTAATGCAGTTCCAGGGTAAGGAAATCGTGAATATGTCACGTGCTTTCCTGGATACCAATGGTGTACGTGGCTTACAGGATGTTCTTGTGAAAGAAGGCTTAACAACAAAAGATCCATTCCACAGTAGTGTGAAAAGCATTGAAGAAGACTTACAGCAGCCAAATGTTGCTTCTCAGATTGGCTTGGCTGAAATGTTTGATGCTTCCATCGGTAAGTCTACTGTTTTAATGCCATTTGGCGGTAAGTATCAATTAACTGAAACAGAAGGCAGCGTACAGAAATTGCCTGTCTTTGGTTTCACAAATACGGCAAGCATCATGACACATGGATATCATCCTGAGGTATCTTTATACTCTCCTTATTTAGGAGCTAGCTATTCTGTCGTAGAAGCCCTGGCAAGAGTGACCGCGTTAGGTGGTAATTATGCTACTTGTCGTTTAACCAATCAAGAATACTTTGAACGTTTACATACAGACCCTGAAAAATGGGGCAAACCTATGCAGGCACTGCTTGGTTTGATTGAGGCAGAAATGGCTTTTGAAACACCGGCAATCGGTGGTAAGGATTCCATGTCCGGAACCTTTAATGATATCAGTGTGCCACCTACCTTGATTACCTTTGCCGTCACAACCGAAAAGACAGACAATATCATTTCCAGTGAATGCAAAGCAGCAGGTCATAACCTGTATCTGGTAAAACACACACCAAAAGCAAACAAGACTCCGGATTATGAACAGTTAAAGAAAAACTTTGCCCTTGTGCGTAAGCATATCTTAAATAAAGATATCGTAGCTGCTGCTACCGTGAAATTTGGAGGTATTGCCGAAACTTTATGTAAGATGAGCTTTGGTAATAAGATTGGTATCGATGTTGTGACGAATGAACCTGTTTTTGATATCAGCATTGGTTCTATCATCGTTGAAAGTGATAAGGTAATCGAAGATGATGCCTTCATCCTGTTAGGTACAACAACCGATACAAACAGTATTCGTATCAATGAGGAACGTATCAACATTGATGATGCTATCGCTGTTTGGTGCAAGCGTTATGATAAGATTTATCCAATGAGTGTTGATCATGATGGAAAACGTGTGGATACACCTACCTATACAAGCACAGAACATAAGAAAGCAAGCAAGACGTATGACAAACCGAAAGTTATCATTCCGGTTTTCCCTGGTCAAAACTGTGAATATGACACGAAACAGCAGTTTGAACGTGCCGGTGCCGAAGTTGAAATCTATGTCTTCAACAATCTGAATGTTACGAGCATTGAACGCAGTTTGAAAGAATTAAGTGAAAAAATTGCCCATGCGCAGATCTTAATGTTAGTTGGCGGTTTCTCCAGCGGTGATGAACCTGATGGCAGTGGTAAGTTTATTGCGAATGTCTTAAGCAATCCATTGGTAAATGAAGCAGTTCAGACATTGTTAAGCAACGATGGTCTGATTCTTGGTATCTGTAATGGATTCCAGGCATTGATCAAGAGTGGCTTATTGCCATATGGCAATATTGAAGGGCTGAATGAAGCTTCTCCTACCTTGTTCCGTAACAACATCAACCGCCATGTTTCACATATTGCGACAACGAAAGTTACCAGCAATAAATCTCCTTGGCTGTCTAGCTTTACACCAAATGACTGCCATAGCATTGCCATGTCACATGGAGAAGGTAAGTTTGTGGTAAGCGAAGAAGTTGCCAAAGAATTGTTTGAAAACGGACAGGTTGCGACACAATATGTTGATTTAGAGGGTAATCCAACTATGGATGGCACGTATAATATCAACGGTTCTTACTATGCCATTGAGGGTATTACCTCTAAGGATGGTCGTATCTTAGGTAAGATGGGACATAGTGAACGTTATGAAGATGGACTGTTTAAGAATATTGATGGTAATAAACTACAGAACATCTTTGAAAACGGTGTGAACTACTTTAAAAATAAATAAGAAGGAATGAAAAAGATAGCAATGCCTGTGTACACATCCTCAGGCATCGCTATCATGTATAGGATATACAGAAAGGTAAAGAGAATATGAGTGATAAGTATAGAGAAGCCGGTGTCAATCTGGAAGCTGGCTATGAATCCGTAAGATTGATTAAAAGTCATGTGGCACGTACAAAGGTAAAAGGTGCGATTGATTCTATCGGCGCCTTTGGCGGTATGTTTGATTTATCCATGTTAAATATGAAAGAGCCGGTTTTGGTTTCCGGTACAGATGGTGTTGGTACCAAGTTGATGATTGCTTTTGCGATGGATAAGCATGATACCGTTGGTATTGATGCAGTCGCAATGTGTGTAAATGATGTTTTGGTACAAGGAGCTGCGCCAATCTTCTTCTTAGATTATTTGGCAGTGGGCAAGAATGAGCCAACGAAGATCGAGCAATTGGTAAAAGGTGTAGCGGATGGCTGTGTACAAGCAGAATGTGCTTTGATTGGCGGCGAAACAGCAGAAATGCCGGATATGTATGATGTACAACATTACGATATTGCCGGTTTCTGTGTGGGTGCTGTAGATAAATGTAATCTATTAGATGGCCAGAAGATTGAAAAAGGCAATGTGTTGATTGGCTTACCAAGCTCCGGTGTACATTCAAATGGGTTCTCTTTGATTCGCAAGGTTTTATTAAAGGATGCGAAATTAGATTTACATAAGCGTTATGAAGAATTAGGTAATGAAAAACTAGGTGATGTTTTATTAACCCCTACTAAGATTTATGTCAAAGCTATTAAACACCTGCTAGGCAAGGTGGATATCAAAGGCATGAGTCATATTACCGGCGGCGGTTTCTATGAAAATGTACCAAGAATGTTAAAGGATGGACAGGGTGTTTCTATCGATTTAACGACATATCCACATAAACCAATCTTTGATTTCATTGCGAAGACAGGGGATATTCCTATGAAGGAAATGTGCAATGTCTTCAACATGGGTATTGGCTTTATGATGGCTGTGGATAAAGCAGATGTAGAAAAGGTACAAAGCCTGTTACAAGAAATCGGCGAAGAATCTTATGTCATCGGTGAAGTAACCGATAGTGGAAGTGTGGATTTAACATGGTAAACATTGCGATATTTGCCAGTGGCAATGGTTCTAACTTTGAGAATCTTGTCAACGAAATAAACAATGGACATATCGATAATGCCGTTTGTAAGGTATTGATTATCGATAAGGAACAAGCATATGCCAAAGAGCGTGCAGCGCGTTTAGGTATCCCATGTGTCTATGTGAATCCTAAGGGCTATGGCGGTAAAGAAGGCTATGAAACAGAAATCATGAAAACCTTAGAGAGCTATGAGGTTGAATTGATTGTTCTAGCAGGCTATATGCGTTTTATTGGCAAGGTGCTGTTAAGCAACTATCCAAATCGCATCATCAATCTGCATCCGGCATATTTACCTGCCTTCCCCGGTGCGCATAGCATTCAAGATGCTTTTGAAGCAAAGGTATCTTATACAGGGGTTACCGTGCATTATGTAGATGAAGGTGTCGATACAGGGGAAATCATTCATCAGGAAAAGATCATGATTGATCCATCCTGGGATCTGGAAACCTTAGAAGAACATGTGCATGCGAAGGAATATGATATGTTTCCACGTGTAGTAAAGACAGTTTGTGAACGTATGGAAGAACATAAATAAAGAAAGAGCGGTGTTATTATGAAACGAGCATTAGTAAGTGTATCTGACAAAACAAATCTGATTGAATTCGTATCCGGATTAAAAGAATTAGGTTATGAAATTATATCTACCGGTGGTACAAAGAAGGCTTTGGATAATGCCGGTTTAGATACCATTGGTATCTCAGAGGTTACCGGTTTTCCGGAAATCATGGATGGTCGTGTAAAAACATTACATCCAAAGGTACATGGAGCGTTATTGTGTGTACGTGATAATCCGGAGCATGTTCGTCAGATTCAGGAATTAGGTATTGATTATATTGATTTGGTTTGTGTAAACTTGTATCCATTCAAACAAACCGTACAAAAACCAGGTGTAACGCATGAAGAAATCATTGAAAACATTGATATCGGTGGACCTAGTATGCTGCGTAGTGCATCTAAGAACTATCGCTATATCCCAGTGATCGTAGATCCTAGTGATTATGCAATGGTATTAAATGAACTGCGTGAAAACGGTGAAACCCGTCCGGATACCAGAGAACTTTTAGCAGCGAAAGTATTCCGTCATACAGCAGCCTATGATGCGATGATTGCGGAATATCTGACAAATAAAACGGGTGAAAAATATCCTGAAAAATTAACGATTACCTTCGATAAAGTACAAGATCTTCGTTATGGGGAAAATCCTCATCAAAGTGCTGCCTTCTATAAAGGTATGAAACCTTCTTACTCCTTGGCAAATGCCAAACAGCTGCATGGTAAGGAATTATCCTACAACAACATTCAGGATGGCAATGCAGCGATTGAAATCTTAAAGGATTTTGAAGGACAGTGTGCGGTTGTTGGATTGAAACATATGAATCCATGTGGAGTAGGTATCGGTGCTACCTTGGAAGAAGCATGGGATAAGGCTTATGAAGCAGATCCAATTTCCATCTTCGGTGGTATCGTGGCAATGAATGAGCCGGTCAATGTAGCTGTTGCGGAAAAACTGGCAAACATTTTCTTGGAAATTATCATTGCGCCTTACTTTGAACCGGCAGCATTTGAAATCTTATCAAAGAAAAAGAATATCCGTCTGATGGAATTAGATACAACCTTAGAGGTAACAACAAAATATAAATATACGAATGTTAACGATGGCTTATTGGTACAGGATATTGATGACCATAAGCTGAAAGAAGAAGATTTGCGTTGTGTAACAAACCGTAAGCCTACCGAAGAAGAAATGAAACAATTGTTATTCGCATGGAAGGTTGTAAAGCATGTGAAATCCAATGCCATCGTATTGGTCAAGGATAACATGACAATTGGGGTTGGTGCCGGTCAGATGAATCGTGTCGGTGCGGCAAAGATTGCCATTGAGCAGGCAGGTGAAAAAGCCAAAGGTTCTGTTATGAGCAGTGATGCTTTCTTCCCTATGCCGGATACAGTAGAAGAAGCAGTGAAAGCAGGGGTAACAGCCATTATTCAACCAGGTGGTTCTATCAAGGATCAGCTGTCCATTGATGTGTGTAATGAGCATGACATTACGATGGTGTATACCGGAGTGCGTCACTTTAAACACTAAGATAGGAACATAAGAATGACAAAAGAAGATTGGATATTCAGCACTTTCGTTGCTCATATGCAATCTTCTTTTTTTAACAGCTTTGCTTCATTACTATCTTTATATGATCTAACTATGCAAAGCATTTGCATAGCTTATAAACTACGATTTCTCAAAAATCTACAGTATGAAAAAAGCGTTATGTTCTTTATCCATCTATGTAATACTTCAGCAACGAAAAGGATGCTATCATAAAAAAACAGACAGCTTGTGCCGTCTGTTTATGAACCGATTTCAGGTTCTAAGTTTTCAAAAAGTGGATCATCAAAAAATTCTATTATCGTGATGGATAAGCCATCACATATTTTTTTAATTGTAGATATCGTTGGATTTTTACTTTTTCCAAACTTAATATTATTTAATGTTGATTGTGTGATACCACATGTTGTGCTAAGACCATTTAAGGTGATTTCGTTTGTTTTGCATAATTGCAAGATACGTTTACAGCTTGCTTCTCCTATTGTCATAAATATCGCCCCTTTATACTATTTATTTTACTTAGATATACTACAAAAGGTTAACTACATTGGGTTATTATGATACTTTTGTTTACTTTTTATATCCATATAGATGTAAAGATACAATTTACATATCGCA
>NZ_JAJCPX010000041.1:0-23807 GCF_020563125.1 Longicatena sp. 210702-DFI.1.196
CTTTGGAAAAGGAAGAAAAACCAATTGTTGTAGATAAAGCAGAACTGAAAAAAGCATTAGATAAAGCCAAAGCTATACAAGCAGATGGCTACACAAGTGCAAGCTATGCGAAACTACAAGAAGCAATCAAGGCAGCTGAAAAAGTTTATGCCGATGATAAGGCAACACAGGATGCTGTAAATGCACAGGTAACAGCAATTGAAAAAGCTATTTCGGCTTTGAAAAAAGAAGAAACACCAATTGTTGTAGACAAAGCAGAACTGAAAAATGCATTAGATGAAGCCAAAGCTATACAGGCAGAGGGCTTTACAAGTGCAAGCTATGCGAAGCTACAGAAAGCGATCAAAGCAGCCGAAAAAGTTTATGCTGACGCTGCAGCAAGTCAAGATGATGTGAAAGTACAAGTAAAGAATATTCAAAAAGCAATTCAATCCTTAGAGGCAGTTAGTCAAACTAGTGCCAAAGCGATTTTACAAAACTTAGTTGAAAAAGCTGAAAAGAAAAAAGAAAGTGCTTATACCGCTGCATCTTGGAAAACATTTGAAAAAGCATTAAAAGATGCTAAAAACATCTTACAAAAGAAAGATGCAACAAAAGTTGAAATTCAACAAGCATATGAAACACTTGTGACAGCATTACAACAGTTGAAAGCAATTGAGCAACACAAAAAAGAGCCAGTTAACACAACAGACAAAACAGATACGCCTAAAACAGGGGATACTTCGCAGGCACAAACAGCAGGTATCATGGTTATCTTAAGTGGAGCTGTCTTAGCAGTATTGCGCAAGAAAAGAAAGTATGTAGAAGAATAAATGAACTTGAAGAGGCAAGATGAATTGTCTCTTCTTTTCTTACAGAATAAATAGAAATACTTTAGGATTTATTAAGATATGAAAGATAGATTTTTGGTATCATAAAGAAGAAGGAAGGTGGAAGGGTATGAAACGATTCCGTATTATTATGTTGAGTGTTGTGCTTTGTGTTATCTTCACAGGCTGTAAAGGAACCATCAGCAACGATGTAGAGATCGACTATGGAGTTTCCACAAAGTATTCCAGACTAGAACTTGAAGAAGCGGTAAACGTCATAAAAAAAGATTTTGTACGATCATTTGAAGATTGTACGATGGAACGTTTGGTGTATGCCGGGGATAAACAATCAAAAGAACATGGAGAGTACTATACAAAAGCAGATACCCTTTTGTTTTTCATGGATTATAAAACCGGCAACTTTAGCAGTGATACATTAAATAAAAACAGTGAATATCCTGAATGGCAGATCATGTTAGTAAAAGATGCATCAGGAGTCTGGAAAATATATCCTAGTGGTTGCGGATATGGATAATAAGATGGAATATAAATATTTGACAAATGTGTGATGAAAGGCCAGAAAAACACTGGCCTTTTTTCTTGTGAAAGATAACATCAAAATACAAATGTCCATCATTTGATGTGACACATATGTTATTTCGCGGTGGAAACTGATATAATAGACACATAAAAGGAAGTGGACGTATGCGCTTTTTAAAGAAATTCATCGTTTCATTCTTGGCAATCACCTTAGCTGTTTTAACAAGCTTTGTTAATGGTACATATCAGCTGAAAGCGAAGACCTATTTCTTTGCTCGCAGCAGCGCACCTTCAAAAAGTGATTTTCATTATTATTCGGATCAAAATATATATTATAAATATGATTATGGTATGCCCAATTGTACGGCATATGCGTGGGGAAGAGCCTATGAAATATTAGGAGAACCCCCACAATTATCTACCGGGATGGCGAAAGAATGGTACGATTACAATACAAAACATCATTATTATGCGTATGGTTCTATACCTAAGGTTGGCAGTGTGATGTGTTGGAATGGAGATTGGGGAGGTCAT
Source organism: Longicatena sp. 210702-DFI.1.196 (assembly GCF_020563125.1). Classification (NCBI taxonomy): domain Bacteria; kingdom Bacillati; phylum Bacillota; class Erysipelotrichia; order Erysipelotrichales; family Erysipelotrichaceae; genus Longicatena; species Longicatena sp. 210702-DFI.1.196. The sequence goes on from NZ_JAJCPX010000041.1 coordinate 1,884, forward strand.
GTGGCTATTGTGGAAAAAATTGAAGGAGAATATCTGACCATTTCCAATTCCAGTTATGGTGGGGAAGCCTTTTACACACAGACCAATACCTTCGCATATCTAAAAACGTATTATCCGGGATTTCAAGGCTTTCTCTATTTGCACGATTTTACACCTGCCGTCAATCTTGCTAAACCGAAGCTAAGGGTTAGCCGTTCAGGGATGAATTACACTTTTCAATGGGACAAAATAGCCGATGCTACTACTTATCAGATTGATGTATGTCATGATGCGGAATGTGAATTAACTGACGAATTTGTTACAAGCAAACTCACCTTCACCAAAGCATTTGCCGATCAACCTTACTGGGTAAGAGTACATGCACAACATAATGACTTTGCTAGTGTTTCTAATACGGTGGGAGTGAATCCGGCAGCATATCATCTGATGGGGACAAAGCAAAATCTAGGAACGCATTTTTATGCCCAAATTGCATTTGGTGATATCTATGTAAAAAATGTTAACCATACGGCAATGCTGGAAACAGCGACCAATGATGACAAAGGAATATACGAATTTATACGTCAAAAAGATGGCAGCTATACGATAAAAGATACGAAAACTAAAGAATTACTGACCTCTATGCGACAAAAAAATAATGTAGATTTATTTTTTACAAACATAGATGATACAAAGAATCAGGCATTTTTTCTTCGAAAGTTAAAAAAAGGTTATGCATTACAGCCTAGTGATACAGCTTATGCTGTATGCGGGGTAAAAGGAGAAAAAGCAGAAAGAACAACGCCGATACAAATAAACAGGATAGCCTTGACGACCTCACAGAGCTTTAGGATACAAAAAGGCGGAATCACATTGCCTGTTAACGTAAATGCGTATAAAGGTAGTTATGATGGGAAAGCACACAGTATCTCATTACAAAATGTACCTGCAGGCTCTACGATTACCTATCGTACCAGTACCAAGAGTGGATGGTCTTCAAAGAAACCAACTAGAACAAATGCAGGTACAACAATGGTTTACTATCATGTGATGAATCCACATTATGCGCAAGATATGTATGGCAGTGCAGAGATCATCGTACATAAAGCGAATTGCAAAGCGCGTATCAATGATTATAAACATACATATGATGAAAAGAAACATACGATTTCTATCACAAAAACACTACCAGGCTCAACCATATATTATCGCACCAGCTTAAAAAAGGATTGGACAAAGGAAAAGCCAATGAGAACGAACGTTGGCACGACAAGCGTGTATTATAAAATTAGCAATCCTAATGCAAGAAAGACAATCACCGGCAAAGCCAATATCACAGTATCGAAAGCTACGCAAAAGCCAAAGATAAAAGGATATAATGGCAGCTATGACCATAAAAAGCATACTCTTTGTATGACGCAGATAAAACCCCATTCAACAATCTACTATCGTAGCAATACAAAGAAAAAATGGTCGAAGATAAAACCTACACGCACAAGCGTAGGTACAACAAAGGTTTATTACAAAATTACCAATCCCAATTATAAAGATGTAAGTGGGAGTGTTTCCATCATCATCAAGAAAAAACCCTGATATTATAGAGGAATGTACCATCTTCATCACAAAGAAAGCAGCTTATAAAAATGAGGCTGTTTTTATTTTATGTGAAAATATGAAAATCGAAATCCTTTGCCTTTTTACTTTTGCTAAAGAACGATTTATGATATCATAAGAAACGTAAGAAATGAGGAATTGGATGGAACTGAAACTGATTGATTTAGTAAAGAAAATGGAAGAGGATAATCCCGATCTTGTCTATTTTGAACAAGGCTCTTTTAACATGAAACCGGTATATCGCAAGCGCAGCAATGTTTTGCATATGGAATTGGCCTTACCTAAGCTATTGCCTTTTCAGGTATGGCATGTTTTTTGTATGCGTTTAGCAAAAATTACTCGTTGTAAAACCGAAGTATATCTTACCGTAGAAAACAGTGATACGTCGATCTTAGAAGTAAGTGAATATATCCAGCACTTTGTCAGTCTGCATCCAACGTTGCGTATTTTTCAGGACAGTCTGCCATCCTTAGAGAAAAAGTATCTGATTTATCATATTGCGAATGAAACTGATCGTGATATCGCAATTCAAAATAAACATCTGCTTGAAGAGTTTTTGAAAAACTGTGGCTTCCAATTGGCAATTACGGTTGAAGAAATGAAGGTCAGCGTAAAGATTCCAACGGTGAAGATGAAAGAGGAAGCGCCTAAGCCGACACAAGTATATGAAGAGAAAAAAGCCTATAGCTTTAAACCTAAAAAGAAAAAGGGCTTAGATGGGTATGTGCCCTTTTCCATTCATGATATTAGCGAAGAATGTCATGATATTCGCATCCATGGGAAGATCTTTGACAGTGAAGTAAGAACTTTACGAAATGGCAAGGATATTCAGACACTGTGGATTGCGGATGACGATGATGCCATCATCATGAAGCGTTTTGAACGTGGTTCTATCACAAAGGAAGTTCTTAATGAAATCGGTGCCGGAGATTGTGTCGTTGCATATGGACGAGTGGAGTTTGATTCCTATTCTCGTGAACTGGTCTTTATGCCGGATGTGATCCAGAAGGTACCTGAAGTCAAACGTGTGGATGAAGCAGAAGAAAAGCGTGTAGAGTTACACGTACATACGAAGCTATCTGAAATGGATGGGGTATGTGATATCAGCGAGTATATCAAAACAGCGAATGAATGGGGCTGGGATGCGATTGCGTTGACTGATCATCGTGTTGTTCAGGCATTTCCTACTGCACAGACGGTGGTTGATGGCATTAACAAGAAACGTGAAACACCGATGAAGATCTTATATGGTGTGGAAATGAATATGGTTGACCCTATGTTACAGATCGTGCGCAATGGGGATGACACGGAACTGGAAAAGGGAACCTATTGTGTATTCGACTTAGAAACGACCGGTTTATCTTCGCGCTTTGATCATATCATTGAGTTTGGCGGGCAGATCATGAAAGATCGCACCTGCATAAAAAGCTTACAGCTGTTTGTCAAACCACCGATTGCCTTAAGTGCATTCACAACTGAATTAACCAATATTTCAGAAGAAAACATGAAGAATGCCAAACCGTTTGCGGAATGTGTCGATGAGATTCTGGAATTTATCGGTGATAGTATCTTAGTTGCCCACAATGCCAGCTTTGACTATGGCTTCTTAAATGCGGAATTAGAACGTATCGGTCGTAAGCCATTAATGAATCCGGTCATTGATACCTTGGATCTGGCCCGCAGTATGATGGATCGCAAAGGTTATCGCTTGGGCAATCTGGCACGTCAGTATGGTATTCGCTATGATGAAGATGTAGCCCATCGTGCTGATTATGATGCTGAAGTGTTGGCTCAGGTCTTTATGCATATGTTAAATGATCTAAAGCATATCAAAACCTTGAAACAGTTACAAGATATGCAAGATCCTGATTGTTTTAATAAAGTCAGAGATAAGCATGTGACTATCCTTGCGAAAAACATGGCAGGTTTAAAGGAATTGTTTGAGCTGATTACACTCTCGCATACGGAATATTTAAGCTATAATCGTAAAAGTACAGCAAATGTTGTCGCAGAACCGCGCATCATTCGTAAAGAAATAGAAAAGCGCCGGATGAACGGCAATTTATTGATCGGCTCTTCCTGTGTGAATGGGGAAGTTTTCGACATGGCCCAGACGCGCAGTGAAAAAGAGTTAGCAGAGGTCATGCAGTTTTATGACTACATCGAAATACAGCCACTTGCCAACTATCGTTTCTTAGTAGAACGCAATTCCATCGTAGATGAAGCGCGGTTAAAAGAAATCTTAATGTCCATCGTGGAAAAGGCAGAAGAGATGGGAAAAATCGTCGTGGCAACCAGTGATGCGCATTATGTGCATCCTAATGAAAAGCTGATTCGTGACATTTATATCAATTCTCAGGCGATTGGCGGTATGCGTCATGCCTTATATATTTACAATCAGGAACGTCGCCGCAAGTTTAAAAGCCCGGATCAGCATTTGCGTACCACGGATGAAATGTTAAAAGAATATGCTTGGTTGGGCCAACAGCGTGCTTATGATATGGTCATTAAGAATACCAAGGCGATAGCGGATCAGATTGAAGTGATACGTCCGGTCAAGGATGCTTTATATCCACCGGATATTGAAGGTTCTGATCAAAAGCTAAGAGAAATTTGTTTTGAAAATGCCCATAAGAAATATGGACCTGTCTTACCGGATATCGTGGAGAAACGCTTAAATCGAGAATTGGATAGTATCATCGGCGCCGGTTATTATGTGGTTTACTATATTTCTCATTTATTGGTAAAGAAGAGCTTGGATGATGGATATCTGGTAGGTTCGCGAGGTTCGGTAGGATCTAGCTTTGTCGCTACGATGTCAGAGATTACTGAGGTAAATCCTTTAGCACCTCATTATGTCTGCCCGAAATGCCATTATGTAAAGTTCTTTACCGATGGCAGTGTGTTAAATGGCTATGATTTACCAGATATTGAATGTCCGAATTGTGGAGAAACAATTCGCGGTGATGGACACGATATTCCTTTTGAAACCTTCTTAGGTTTTGAAGGTGATAAGGTGCCGGATATCGACTTGAATTTCTCCGGTGATTATCAGCCCAATGCCCATGCCTATACCAAAGAAGTGTTTGGTGAAGACCATGTATATCGTGCCGGTACGATTGGTACGGTAGCCGAAAAAACGGCGTTTGGTTATGTGAAAGGCTATGAGGAAGAGATGGGAATTGAAGGCAGTATGCGCAATGCCCAGATCTTGCGTTTAGCAAAAGGTTGTGAAGGCGTCAAACGAACGACCGGTCAACATCCAGGTGGCATCGTCGTCGTCCCATTGGATTTAGATGTGCATGATTTTACACCGGTACAATATCCTGCCAATGACCCGTATGCGGAATGGAAGACGACGCATTTTGACTTCCATCAGATTCATGATAATATCTTGAAATTTGATATCCTTGGTCATGTGGATCCTACAGCGATGAAGATGTTGGAGCGTATGAGTGGAATTGATGTAACGACCATTCCTATGAACGATCCGGAAACCATGAGCATTTTCTCTAAGGTGGATGCGTTAAAAATAGATACTAGTAAGAATACCGAAGAAACTGGAGCTGCCGGCTTACCGGAGTTCGGTACACCGTTTGTTCGTGGAATTCTGGAGTTAACACGTCCAACCACATTTGATGAGTTATTGAAAATATCCGGTTTATCTCATGGTACAGATGTATGGTTAGGCAATGCCAAGGATCTGATTGATGATGGTATTTGTACATTAAAGAGCGTAATCGGATGTCGTGATGACATCATGGTGTATTTATTGCACAAGGGCTTGCGTCCAAAACTGGCCTTTACGATCATGGAAAGTGTTCGTAAAGGAAAAGGACTGAAGGATGAATGGATACCGGAGATGAAAGAAAACGGGGTGGAAGACTGGTATATTGAATCTTGTAAAAAGATCAAATACATGTTCCCGAAAGCCCATGCCGTTGCCTATGTCATGATGGCCATCCGCATTGCTTGGTTTAAGGTGCATGAACCGCAATATTACTACTGTATGTTCTTTAGTATTCGTTGTGATGCATATGATATTGAAACAATGATCAAGGGAGAACAATCCATTCGTAAAAAGATGCAGGAAATTGACTTTAAGTTGCATGACAACGCGCAGAAAAAGGATGTCACCAAGAAGGATAAGGATACTTATAATACTTTAGAGCTGGCATTGGAAATGACATTGCGTGGTTATTATTTCGCTAATATTGATTTAATGCGTTCCGCCAGTCGTGATTTTATTGTCGATCCAGAACGACCTAACTACATTATTCCTCCTTTCACCAGTATTGATGGCTTGGGAGAAAGTGTTGCGGATACTGTTGTGGAAGCTCGCAAGAATGGGGCATTCTTATCCAAAGAGGATTTACAGCGAAGAACCGCCTTGAGTGGTACGCTGATTAAGAAACTGGAGTCGATGGGGGTTTTAGAAGGCTTACAGGAAGAAAATCAGATGTCCTTATTTTAAAAAGCTGAATCATATACGATTAGAAACAAGCAACAACAGGAAAATCATAGAAAAGGCTTATCGCCACATATGATCGAATCAAAGTGTGTGGGATAAGTCTTTTTTGATGATAAGGAAAAGTTTTATGAGATATGTGTTCCTAAAGCACATTGCATAGGAGAAAAAGATTTGTATTTGTCACTATGTAAAGATAATGCTATACTTTTTATGTAATTGGAAAGAGGGAGTAACATGAAAAAGGAGAAGGGCAGTACTCGTCATATTTTAGAGAGTGAAGGAAATTTTAAATATGTGTTGATCATGGAAGGCTTGGCTTGTGGATTACTTGCCGGATTGATCGCCATTATCTATCGTTTGCTATTAGGCTATGCGGAACAGTTTATTGCCTTTATGGCATCCGTGATTTGGGATAACCTTCTCTATATTATAGGGTGGTTTCTCTTTTTGTTAGTGCTTGGTGTTTTGATTGGCTGGTGCCTAAAACAAGAACCATTGATTTCAGGAAGTGGTATCCCTCAGGTGGAAGGAGAAATCATTTCGTTTCTTGATCAAAAATGGTATAAAATATTGCCTTATAAAATTGTTGCTGGGACCTTATGCGCTTTTGGAGGGTTATCATTAGGGCGAGAAGGGCCAAGTATTCAATTAGGAGCTATGGGTGGCAAGGGTATGTCACGTATCTTTCATCGTGTAAAGATGGAAGAAAAATTATTATTGACTTGTGGTGCAGCGGCAGGACTTAGTGCGGCATTTAATGCGCCTTTGGCAGGTGTCATGTTTGCCTTGGAAGAGGTACATAAAAACTTTTCCGTTTCTGTTTTAGTTTCGGTCATGTGTGCCAGTGTTACCGGTGATTTTCTATCACAATATGTGTTTGGCTTAGAACCGGCATTTCATTTTGTAGTCACAGAAACTTTACCATTAGGCTATTATGGAAGCATTCTGTTGTTAGGCATCATTTGTGGTTTATGTGGTGTCCTATATAATAAGATGACGTTAAAGTTTCAGGATTGGTATGAAAAAGTGCCAAGACTAAAAGCCCATTATCGTGTTTTGATTCCTTTAATGATTGCCGGTGTGCTTATGCTCATCCTTCCTGAAGTGTTAGGCAGTGGGCATACGATGATCGAGATGTTAAGTGGAAAAGAGCCATTGCTCTTAAAAACCTTGATTTTATTGCTGGTAGTAAAATTTATCTTTTCTTTAGCTAGCTTTGGCAGTGGAGCACCCGGTGGCATCTTTTTCCCATTGTTGGTGCTCGGCAGTTTTGTAGGAGCCATTTATGGCCTTATCGCCATACAGTATTTTCAGATTCCTGAGATGTATCTGGCAAACTTTATTATCATGGCCATGGCTGCTTTCTTTGCGGCAATCGTACGAGCACCGATTACCGGTATTATTTTGATTGCGGAAATGAGTGGCACTTTGACGCATTTATTACCTTTAGCGCTAGTTTCCTTATGTGCTTACTTAACGGCCAATATATTGAATTGTGATCCCATTTATGAAAGTTTATTGCATAAGCTTTTATGGAAGAATGGTGTGAATTTAGATGCGTTTCAAGGAAAGAAACATATTGTTGAAGCCGCAATTGAAATCGGCAGCGAGGTATGTGAGAAAAAGGTCAGTGATATTGCCTGGCCGGGCAAATGTCTGATTATCAGCATTCATCGAGGAAATGCCGAAATTATTCCTAAGGGAGATACTGTCTTATTTACCGGAGATACATTAATGGCTTTGATCAATGATGAGGATGCTCCTTATGTGCAACATGCTTTAGAAAAATTATGTACTAGAAAGTTATCGTAATGGTTGTTACTTAGAAAACGAATAAAACTTAGTCGTTTTCTGTATATATCGATGTTATGGATTGTAGGAAGCATTAATTTTATGACCTATGAGGTGTTACATGATGTCTTGCTTACATCCTACCTTTTGCTGTTTTCTATATACCTTATACCTTGTCAATTTGGCGTTGTGTGGATTTGCTTATGCATTGCTGATGAAATATAATATTACTTTTTTTCCTAAATCGTTTTGTCGGAGAAAAAAGATGAAATGAAATAAAATGATAAAGTCATGGAACACCATGGCTTTTTTTTGCGGCGTTAAGCATAAGAAAAACAGAAATGTTGTTGAGAAGCAATTCGTTTTACAAATGATGTAAGAGGGAATTCATCTGCTTCTTGCGTATTTCAACTTATATGCCACATAAGATACTCAGAAAAAACTGGAAAGAAAGGAGATTTTGTAAGCATTTGTAAAAAAGCGACAAATAAAAGTTAGAAATTATCTATACAAATAGCATAAAAAGCGATATACTGGTGGAGTAAAGTAGCACAAAGTGGTGGAAAGTGGAGGTAAACGTCATGTTCATGGGTGAATACGCACACAATATTGATAAAAAAGGGCGTATCATCATTCCGGCAAAATTCCGTGAAGAACTTGGCGATACGCTCATCATCACACGCGGTTTAGACGGCTGCTTAAGTATTTATACAAAGGAACAATGGCAGCTCATTTATGAACAGCTGATGAAATTGCCATCCACCAAGAAAGATGCCCGCATGTTTGTACGTATGATGACAAGCAAAGCGGCAGAATGTGAAATTGATGCACAGGGAAGGATCTTAATCCCATCCTCATTAATCAAACTTGCGGATCTGACAAAAGAATGCCGTATCATCGGTGCTGCTAACCATGTGGAAATCTGGTCCAAAGAGCGCTGGGAACCACTGGATGAAGATGGTGATGCTGCATTTGAAGAGATTGCGGAAAATCTTACGGAGTTTCTATTATGAACAAACATTACAGTGTCTTGCTGCAGGAAAGCATAGAAGGACTACATATACAACATGATGGCATTTATGTGGATGGAACGCTGGGTCGAGGAGGACACAGTTGTGAGATCTTGAAACAAATTCCTGACGGTCATTTATATGCATTTGACCGTGATGCCAGTGCGATTGAAGAATCGACACCAAGACTATTGCAGGTGGCAGATAACTTCACATGCATCCATAGCCCATTCTCTCATCTGAAAGAAGAACTTTCGGCTTATGGTGTAAATAGAATTGATGGTTTGGTACTAGATTTAGGAGTAAGTTCTCCCCAATTCGATGAAGCAGAACGCGGCTTTTCTTATCGTTTTGATGCTCCATTGGATATGCGAATGGATCAAAGTCAGGCATTAAATGCTTATGAGATCGTAAACACTTGGAGCTATCAAGATTTAGTAAAGATTTTTTATACCTATGGAGAAGAGACGTTTGCTAAACAGATTGCGCGCAATATTGAAAAGAAACGCATAGATAAACCAATTCGTACAACCTTTGAATTGGTAGATGTTATTAAGGCATCACTTCCGGCAAAGGTACTGAATAAGAAAGGACATCCTGCGAAAAAGGTGTTTCAAGCGATACGGATTGCCGTAAACGATGAATTACGGGAATTAGAAGAAGTGTTGCAAGAGGCCTTGCAAATGCTGAATCCTCATGGACGAATTTGCGTGATCAGTTTTCAGTCGTTGGAAGATCGTATCGTAAAAGAGGCTTTCCAAACAGCAAGTCGTCCTAAGCAATATGACAAGCGCATTCCTATCTTACCAAGTGATATGGAAGAAGCGCCCTATAAACTCATCAACAAAAAACCAATTACCGCGCAAGAAGAAGAACTGATGGAGAACAACCGCAGTCATTCAGCGAAATTAAGAATTATAGAAAGGATAAGGTAAGTAACAATGGCAAAGGCGAAATTAGTAAAACGTAAAAGAAGATTCCGTATCGAAGGTGTGGCAACACTGCTGTTGACACTGGCAGTGCTGTTATTTTTAGGTGCGCGTATTGGATTGAAATCGTATAACTATAACCTTTCCATTGAAGCTAGTAAGGTAGAAGAAAAAGCAACAACCTTAAAAGAAACTGTTAGTAGTCTAGAAAACGAAGTAAATAAATTAGAAAATCGTGAACGTGTATTAGGCATGGCAGAAAAAGATGGCATTAAAACGAATCAGGATCAGGTCGTTGTCATGGGGGATGAGGACAAGAAGAACAATGAGTAAAGGTGGATGACTATGAATCCTAGAAGAAGTAATCGTACATTGGCAGGATTGCTGATCATCATGATGGTAATAGCAACACTCATTTTATCAAATGTGCTTTTTACTATGGTGACGCAGAAGCATTTTCGTAGTGGTGTCAATGTAAAAGATTTTAAAGAACCCGATATCTCTAACACAACGGTATTAAAAGGAAACCGGGGAACGATTTATGATCGCGGTGGAGAAGTAATCGCACAGGATGAAGATACCTATACGCTTGTTGCGATTTTGGATAAAAGTCGCAAAGGAATCGGCAATGTGCCGGCATATGTAAAAAATGTGGATAAGACGGCGCGTTTACTAGCACCAAAGCTAGATATGAAGGAAGATTCTATACGTGATATCTTACAAAATGCAATTGATAATAAACAATATCAGACTGAACTAGGAACAAAAGGAAAAAATCTTTCCAAAAGTGTAAAAGAGAGCATTGAAGCATTAGAATTACCTGGTATTACATTTACCAAGTCAGTGGAACGCAGTTATCCTACGGGCACATTTGCTTCGCATTTAATCGGTTATGCACAATATAATGAACAAAGCGGTCAAATCGAAGGACAGATGGGATTGGAAAAATCGTTGAATACTTTTTTACAAGGAGAAGACGGTATAGAGGTTTACCAAAAAGATGCCAATGGCAATATTTTACCAGGAACAAAATATACGAAAAAATATGCGAAGAATGGAAATGATGTGTATCTTACCCTAGATCGCAATGTACAACTTGCTTTACAAAGCAGTCTGAAAAAAACGATGAAAGAAGTTAAAGCCGATCGTGGTTGGGGACTGGTCATGGAAGTGGAAACAGGTAAGGTGCTAGGCTGGGCTGGTTTACCGAGTTTTGACTTAAATAAGCGCGATATAAAAGATTATCTGGATGTACCAAGTCAATACTTATATGAACCAGGTTCGGTTATGAAAGGCATTACTTACGCAGCCGCATTAGATAGCGGTAATTATCCATATAATAAAAAATATGATAGTGGGGTCTTTTATTTTGGTACAGATGAAAAAGGAAAAATTTATCGAAGTGCTACAAAAGTAGGCGGTATTCAGCCGATTTATGATGCATTAAACAAGAATTATGGCACGATTTCATTTGATAAAGGTTTTATTGTATCCAGTAATATCGCTATATGTGAACTGCTTACTAAATATATGGATCCAAGCATCTATCAGGATTATGTATTGAATAAATTTAAATTTAATCAAAAAGTTGATATTCCTTTTGTGGAAAACAGTAAAGGAAATATGAACTTTACTTATGCTTCAGAAAAGCTGAATACTGGTTTTGGTCAAGGTATTTCTGTAACAGCTTTGCAAATGGCACAGGCTTATACAGCAATTTTAAATGATGGCAAGATGGTGCGGCCATATGTAGTGGAACGTATTATTGATGCCAGCAGTGGCAAAACGATTCAACAGTATGACACAAAGCAAGTAGGACAGCCAATCTCAAAAAAGAGTGCAGATTATGTAAAGAAACTTATGAAACAGGTAATTGACGATAAAATGGGAACTGGTCATATACGTTATAAGATGGACGATGTTTCTATTGTCGCAAAGACCGGTACTGGACAGATTGCCAATGAACACGGGCAGTATGGTGATATTTATACGAACTCTGTTATGGCAGCGGCGCCGGCAGATGATCCTAAAGTCATGGTTTATTATGCGTTTGAAAGTTCTGAGTATTTAAGCTATTCCGGTGATCCTTTTAAAGAAGTGATGAAGGCTGCTTTAGTTGCGGAAAACATTACAGGGGAAGAGGGACAGAATCAGGAAACAAAAAAACAAAATCATGTGGAATGGAAAGAGTATACAATGCCATCTTTAGTGAATCACACATTGCGTTATGCAAAACAGAAATTAAAGGAAATGGATATAGATACCGTTGTTATTGGCAATGGAAATAGTATCGTAGCACAATTTCCGAAAGCTGGAGATGCTATTATGAGTAATCAACGTATGTTTTTGCTGAGTGATGGGGCGAAAATCGCTATGCCTAATATGAAAGGTTGGACAAAAAAAGATATTACTGCCTTTTGGAATCTGACTCATATTGAGGTACAGATGGAAGGAAGCGGCAGTGTGCATTCTCAGAATGTTAAGATGGGGAAAACCATTAGTAAGGATACGATCATTAAAGTCAAGATGAAATAAAAAATAGTGATTTCTCTTTGGAAAAGATTTATCTATGTAAATCGTTAAAAGAGGAATCACTGTTTTTAATGTTTGAAACAGAAACAAATGATAAAGAAAGAATATGGCTATCGGCTATGTTTCACCTTCATCATGTTTAGCATAGATGCTGTTGCAGGATTGGTAAGTTTTGAACTGTATCATGCAAGATGGTACTAAGAGCACATAGTTACATAAGGGTGCATGAAAATGCGATATGGTTAAGAAGGTAAAACAACAAAGACATGTTTTTGCTGAAATAGGCATACACTGCAATGAGGTGAGTGTATGATACGAGGAAAGGTCAAAACAAGGATTTCCATCATCTTTCTATGCGCTCTAGTAATTTTTGGCTGCATCCTTGGAAAACTGGGCTATGAACAGATCTTTCATCATACGGATATCATGGAGAAGGCATTGGATTTATGGGAACGTGATTTTACCGTTGCCGGTTTGCGGGGTTCTATCTTAGACAAACAAGGGAAGGTATTGGCCCATGATATACCATCGACATCGGTTATGGTCGTACCGGCACAGATTAAGCATCCTGATGAAACCGCAAAACAATTAGCACAAGTGTTAAACGCAGACGAAAAAACCATAAAAACAAAAATTACGAAACATGTCTCAACACAGAAAATCCAACCAGAAGGTCGGTTGATTAGTGATGAGAAAGCACGCAAGTTAGAGGCCATGGATTTGGAAGGTGTCTATCTGGTACAAGATTCTTTGCGTAACTATCCGAATAATAACTATTTGGCTCAGGTATTGGGGTTTACCGGTATTGATAATCAGGGGCTGGCAGGCTTGGAATTACAATATAATGATATTTTATCAGCCAAAAGTGGAGGATTGAATATTCCTTTTGATGCGAAAGGTCATAAAGTAGAACTGTATCAGGAAACTTATGAAGCTCCCGGTAGGGGCATGGATGTACAATTGACAATAGATGCCAAAATTCAGGATATCGTGGAACGAGAAATGAATAATTTGATGAAACGTTATCATCCTAAGTCAGCATTGGCATTAGCAATGAATCCGCAAACAGGAGAAGTGCTTGCTATGGTATCAAAACCAGATTTTGACCCAAATCATTATAAAGATTATTCCAGTGATGTTTACAACCGGAATTTGCCGATTTGGAAAAGTTATGAACCAGGTTCTACTTTCAAATCCGTGATTTTCGCAAGTGGTTTGGAATTGAAATTATATGATATGTTTAAAGACACTTATGATGATAAGGGGTATGAGATGGTTGGCGGTGCCCGCATTAAATCTTGGAAAGCAGGCGGTCATGGGCATCAGACCTTTCTTCAAGTGTTAGAAAACTCAAGTAACCCGGGCTTTGTGGAAATTTCACGACGTATGGGCTTGGATAGGGAATATGAGTATGTGACTAAATTTGGTTTTGGACAAAAGACCGGCATTGATCTGCCGGGGGAAAGTAAAGGTATTATGTTCAAAAAAGAAGTGATGGGTGAGCTAGAACAGGCTACAGTTGCTTTTGGCCAGGGACTGAGTGTGACACCGATTCAATTGGTAACGGCTTTTTCGGCAGTTGTCAATGGTGGTACTTTGTATACACCATACATTACCAAAAGCATTAATGATCCCATTACCCATGATCCGATACTAGAATTTAAACCTACCAAGAAACGTCAGGTAATCAGTGAAGAAACAAGTAAACTTATGCGCTATGCGTTAGAAAGCGTTGTGGCAAATGGGGGAGGAAAACCTGCCTATATGGAAGGCTATAAGATAGGTGGTAAGACTGGAACAGCACAGATAGCGGAAAATGGAGTATATTCCACAAGTAATTATATTCTATCGTTTTTATCCGCAGCACCTATTGATGATCCTCAAATCGTGTTATATATTGCTGCCGATAGTCCACAAAATGATATTTTATATGGAGGTACGGTCATTGCGCCAATTGCGAAATCTTGTTATGAAGATATTCTTCCTTATTTAAAAGTGGAAAAAGCGGAAAAACAGATACCCAAAAAGTTAATTTGGCCAGAGACTGAAAATATCAAAGTTAAAAATTTTGTTGGGAAAAAGAAAAAAGATGTGCAGCAGGAAGGTGTGACCTTCACTTTTCTTGGTGAGGGAGATACCGTACTTGAACAAATGCCGGTAGATGGAACGACCCTTCCGGCAGAAGGTGGGGAGGTCTGGATCTATCTTGGTGATGACAAGGTTAAATGAACTATTAGGCATGCTTCATATCGCATGTGATGACACACGCATCTTGCAAGGTGTCAGTGATGATAGTCGCAAAGTTAAAAAAGATTGGCTGTTTGTCTGTCGAAAAGGGATTACCCATGATGGCGCTGCTTATATAGATGATGCTTTACGAAAAGGCGCAGTTGTATTATGCGATAAAAAAAGGCAATGGCGAAAAAATGGACAAAAAGTAGAAGCAACATCTCATCAGGAAAAAGAACAAGTCTATGCGTGTGAAGATGTAGAAGCGATTGCACAAGCACTGATTGAATTATACTTTGGTGATTTGTGTAAACACTTGTGTGTGATTGGTGTCAGTGGAACGAGTGGGAAAACCAGTGTTGCCTGTATCATCACACATATCTTACGGAAACAACAGAAAAAAACCTTTCGCATTGGCACCCATGAGGTAGATGATAATCAACATATACAAGCGATTCCAAACACTACACCGGACTCTTTCACTTTAGCTAATCTACTAAAAGAAGCAATTCAACAAGGCTTTACGCATATTGTTATGGAAGTGAGTTCGCATGCAATTGATCAGAATCGTATTTGTTTTATGAGTTATGATGCTATTGTTTATACAAACATTACACAAGATCATTTGGATTATCATTTCACGCGTACACATTATATGTATACAAAATTTAAGTTACGCCGTTATTTGAAAAAGGATGGCTTTATTATCATAAACAAGGATTTTCCTTATTTAATGAAATTACAGCACTTAAGTGATGCTAAACTTATAACTATCGGCTTTGATGCTGCCCATTTCACCATTGAGGATATGCATCTTAGTGAACAAGGCGCCATCTTTACAATCAATGGATATTCTTTTGTTATTCCTTTGTTGGGCAAGATGAATGTTTATAATACAACCGAAGCTATTGCCCTGTGCCATATGCTTAATATCACCTATGAACAACTGATTGCCAGCTGTCAAGATCTTCCATATGTAAGTGGGCGTATGGAATTGATGAAAGGAAAAAAACATACGGTCTTATTAGATTATGCACATACACCGGATGCTGTGGAAAAATTAATGGAATTCGCACGGTCTATTTGTCAAGGAAAGCTCTATATTATCGTCGGATGTGGTGGTGAGCGCGATCGCAGCAAACGTAAACTAATGGCTGATGCAGCTTGTAAATATAGTGATATGGCGATTTTTACAAGTGATAATCCACGTCATGAATCACTATCTACCATCCTTTTGGATATGTGTAAGACCACTTATCAAAATTATGAGGTAGTAGAAAATCGCTATTTTGCGATAAAATACACTATTAAAATAGCAAAAGAAAGTGATATAATAGTAATCGCTGGAAAAGGGAATGAAAAGACACAGGATGTGGAAGGCAGGATGTACCCCTTCGATGATGCGGACTGTGTAAGAAAACGTTTTGCGAAGGAGGAACTATTTTGGAAATAAAATATTTACTTGCATTCGGATGTAGCTTGGTATTGACACTGTTGGTAATGCCCAAGCTCATTCCGTTTCTACATAAAATTAAATTTGGACAAAGTGTGCGTAAGGAAGGTCCAAAAAGCCATATGGCAAAAACCGGGACACCAACCATGGGCGGCATCGTGTTTGTCCTAGTGCCTATATTGGTCATGGCCATCTTAAACTATAAGGCTTTTCTAACACCAGAAATGCTCATTGTCGTCTTCGCCTATTTAGGATATGCTTTGATTGGCTTTATCGATGATTTCTTAATTGTCGTAAAGAAGAATAACGATGGCTTAAAACCATCCATGAAGTTTTTGATGCAAAGTGTGTTAGCAGTAATCTTTTATTTTGCTTATACCCAGATAGCAAAAACTACGATTCAGATTCCTGTACTCCATATGACACTGGAATTGGGGTTCTTATATTTCATCTTGATTTTCTTTATGTTTACATGTGAAAGTAATGCGGTGAATTTAACAGATGGTCTGGATGGCTTATGTGCAGGAACTTCCTTAATTGCCATTGCACCATTTGTCATCTTTGCTTTATTACAAAAAAACAATGATCTGGCGATGTTTCTATTAGCGGTAAGTGGTGCCTTGCTTGGTTATTTACGCTTTAATATTCATCCTGCCAAAATTTTTATGGGTGATACGGGTTCTTTGGCCATTGGCGGTTTGTTGGCAGCTAGTGCGATGATTCTGAAACAGGAAATTTTGTTAGTGCTGATTGGCGGAGTCTTTGTGATGGAATTATTAAGTGTGGTTATTCAGGTAACCAGCTTTAAAGCGACCGGAAAACGTGTATTTCGGATGTCTCCCTTGCATCACCATTTTGAACTAGGTGGTATGAAGGAAACCAATGTCGTATTGATGTTTTGGTGTATCGGCTTAATCTTTGCGGTTGTTGGATTATGGCTGGGGGTGCTGTAATATGAAACCAAGTGTATTAGTTATCGGTGCTGCCAAAAGTGGTGTTGCCGTAGCCAAACTGTTAAATCGTCATGGTTATGCTGTCATCATCACGGATATGCAGGAAATTAAAGAAAAAGCTGAATTGCAAGAACGTGGTATCCAAGTTTATGAAAAAGGTCATCCGGATATATTAAAACGCGAGGATTACGCGTTTATTGTAAAAAATCCCGGTATCAAATATACAGTGCCATTTGTAAACTACTTTGTTCAACATCAAGTTAAAATAGTAACCGAAGTAGAAATCGGATATCGTTATGCATCGCATTTTCATTATGGAGCGATTACTGGCACAAATGGCAAAACCACGATTACGACCATGCTCTATGAAATGCTGCAGAGAAAAGGGAATGCGATTGTCGCAGGCAATATTGGCTTTCCATTATCCGCTTTGGCCTATGATTTTGAAGAGGAAGAAAAATATGTGGCATTAGAACTTAGCAACTTTCAGTTGTTAGGTATTGAAACTTTTGCACCAGAGGTCAGCGTTGTCTGTAATTTAGCACCAGATCATTTGGATTATATGCCATCAGTTGAAGCATATTATGAAAGCAAGATGCGGATATATGAAAATTGTCAAAAAGAGGACTGGTTTTTAAGAAATGTCGACGATCCTACAGTAGTTGCCTATGCGAAAAATATTCCTTGTACCACTATTGATTTTTCATTAACGCGTCAAGATGTGGATCTGTATCGCAAAGATGGCAAGGTATGGCTAGTTGATCTCATGCTGTTTGAAGAAAGCCGTTTTCCTATTGTCGGTGATTATAATTTATCGAATGCGATGGTCGCTGCCTGTATGGCCTATAAGCTTGGTGTGTCTTTAGCGGATATTCAAGCGACGATTGCTAGTTTTCAACCAGTCGAACATCGTTTAGAATATATTGGGGAAAAAGATGGGGTTAAATTTTATAATGATAGTAAAGCAACAAATACACATGCAGTTACCGCAGCTTTAAGCAGCTTTGATAAAAATATCCTACTGTTAGCGGGAGGACATGATAAAGGCATCAGCTTTCTAGATTTAAAGCAATATGATGATCGGGTAAAATGCTGTATCGCATTTGGTGAAACTAGAGAGCAATTTAAACCAATTTTCACGCATGTGGAAACTGTTGAAACAATGCAAGAGGCATTGCATACCGCAATCGCCAAGGCCCAAAGTGGAGATATCATTTTATTATCGCCGGCATGTTCCAGCTATGATCAATTTCCTAACTATGAGGTCAGAGGTACATTGTTTAAAGAAATGGTGCAGGCATATTTGGAAAAGGCCTAAAAACCTTACAAAATCGTTATAAAAAAACGATACTATCGACTTGCGTTTTATGGCAATTTGCGGTAGTATGAAAAAAATCTAAAAGGAGAAAAACATGTTTATAGAAATCTTAAAAGCTGCGCTATATGGAATCCTTGAGGGCATTACAGAATGGTTGCCCGTCAGCTCTACCGGCCATATGATCCTGTTTGAAGAAATTCTTCCCATGAAAGTATCAGAAAACTTCTGGAATGTTTTTTTGGTAGTCATTCAACTGGGGGCGATTTTGGCGGTCGTTTTACTGTATTGGAATAAAATATTTCCTTTTAACTTTAAAAATAAGAATCGTCCTTTTATCCGCTATGATATCATGAACTTATGGGGCAAAATTTTGGTTGCTTGTATCCCGGCTGCCATCGTTGGTATCGCATTTGATGACATCTTGGAGAAATATCTGTATACATCAGTGGTCGTTGCGACAATGCTGGTGTTGGTGGGTATTGCCTTTCTTATTATTGAAAATCGTAACCGTCATAAACGGGCAAGAGTGACTAGTTTGCAGGAACTAAGTTATGTAGATGCACTTAAGATTGGCGTGTTCCAGTTAATTGCAGCTATCTTTCCGGGAACTTCACGCAGTGGGGCAACTATTTTAGGCGGCTTGATGATTGGGGTCAGTCGAACAATTGCGGCAGAATTTACCTTCTTTTTAGCAATTCCGGTCATGTTTGGCGCAAGCTTATTAAAATTGCTGAAATTTGGTTTATCCTTTACTGGTGCTGAATTAGCAATCTTATGCACGGGCATGATCGTAGCCTTTCTCGTATCTGTCATCGTTATTCGCTTCTTGATGAGCTATATTAAAAAACATGACTTTAAGATCTTTGGCTATTATCGTATTGTTCTAGGCATTGTTGTCTTAGCCTGCTTCTTTATGGGAATCATTAAAATGTAAATAGAGCCATGCTGATATTCCTATATGAATATCAGCTTTTTTTATGTTGCAGCTAGCTGTGTACTTTATTATTTACCTATTACAGGTGAATGCATCGTGTTTAGCATCTTTTGCAAATTGTGTGCATACAAGAGGGTTTCTTTTGGTTCACTATTTGTTTGATACACGGCTTGTTTCTATACATATTTTTTGTTTTTATGCCAGTAAAAAAGCTGTCGCTCATGTGCCCCTTTTCATGATACATTAGGGTGTTTACATGTACGACAGCAGGAAAATGGTTATTTAGAAGATCTGGAAACCGATTTTCTTTTTTACTTTCATTAATTTTTTATGCGCAAAATAGCTGGCTTTCTCATTACCTTCTTTAATAACTTTTTCAGCAGCACCACTTTTTATGATTTCATGGTACTTTATTTGCAATTCCGTTAAAAAGTCAAATACAGCCTGTCCGACTTCCTTTTTCAATTCTCCATATCCTTTGCCTTCATAACGAGCTACGATATGATCAATTTCTTCGCCATTTAAAGAAGATAAAATCGTCAGTAAATTGGCAATGCCTGGCTGCTTTTCTGGTTCATATTGAATGATGCCAAGAGAGTCTGTAACAGCTGACATAATCTTTTTACGTGCAACTGCAGGCTCATCTAGCAAATCAATCGTACCTTTTGGATTATCTTCAGATTTAGACATCTTTTTTGTTGGATCTTGTAAGGAATAAATTTTGGCACCAACCTTTGCGACTAAAGGTTCTGGAATGGTAAAGGTATCTCCATAACGATTGTTGAAGCGTTCAGCTAGATTTCTGGTTAACTCGACATGTTGTTTTTGGTCAACTCCTACAGGAACATAATCAGCATCATATAATAAGATATCCGCAGCCATAAGGGAAGGATATGTGAACAGTCCTGCTGTTATTCCGGTCTCGCCCTTGGCAGTCTTATCTTTATATTGTGTCATGCGTTGTAATTCTCCCATATAGGAATTACAAGTCATGATCCAACCCAATTCGGCATGTTCATGTACATCACTCTGCAGGAAAATGGTGGTTTTCTCAGGATCCAGGCCACATGCTAGATACAGGGCAATGACATCTCTGGTATTTTTCTTTAATTCCGCTTTATCTTGGGCAACTGTAATGGCGTGCATATTAGCGATGAAAACAAACATTTCATAATCATCCTGGTAGGCGACAAAGTTACGGATGGCTCCGATATAATTTCCAAGTGTTAATCGCCCGGTTGGTTTAATGCCACTTAACATTCTTTTCATAATATATATCCTCTCCTAAAATAAAAAAGGTACCCAATAAGGACGCATGATGCATGCGTGGTACCAGCCTTCTTATTCATCTTCTTTATGATGAATCACTCTGTCGATAACGGTGACACCGATTCCTTAAAGGAATATGCTCCAAAGTTCCATTTCAAATAGCAGGCTGTACTGATTTACACCAACCATCAGTTCTCTATAAACAGTTTCTGTATTTTACTATACCTTCTTCATCGCATGTACTTTTCCTGTATATCATACTATCATTGAGAAAACTTGACAAGAGGTTAAATAAAAAATAGTACAGATGCAAGAAGTGTTTTCTTTGCCTACCTTTTTTAGTTGCACCATTAAATTCAGATACTTTGCCTACAGCAGTCAGCATAAAGATAACTCTCATCCTTTAGGATTCGTGATTTTTTTCTGAACATGTATAGTCACAAACATGAGGTATTCTACTTGCTATGCCTAATAACTTTGTTGTAATGTGCGAAAATATAAAAAAAAGAAGAGATATAACGCTGTTCATATGGTGAAGGAAGAGAAAAAAATTCAGAATTAGGGTATTTCAAATATTGATGGAACGTATTGATAGCTGGTAAGTATAAGGAATGGGAAAAATAAAAATTATCCAAAAATAACTTTTCTATTAATAAACAATTCGTTATAATGATAGAGTAAAGAAAAAGGAGGTCGTTGTTTATGATTATCTTGTATACCTCACCTGGATGTGCCAGCTGCCGTAAGGCGAAACAATGGCTGAAAGATAATGATATGAAATTCATAGAAAAAAACATTTTCACGACGTTGTTAAAAGAAGATGAAATCAAATATTTATTACAGCGTACAGAGAATGGAACGGAAGATATTATCTCAACGCGTAGTAAAGCGTTTCAGGAACTGCATCGGGATGTAGATGATTTATCCGTGAAGGAACTTGTCAGCATCATTCAGAAAAATCCATCTATATTAAAACGTCCGATTATGATTAATGAAAATAGTTTTGTGGTTGGTTATGATGATGATGAAATTACTGCTTTGGTACCTGCTAAACTACGCTTGACTGCTGAGAAGGCTTGTAATCCAAGCTGTGCGAATTATCCAATCTGTGGTAAGGTGCGGGAAGAAGCAGTATAATCATATCGCCATGTTAGATTTTGTATATGAGCCGTTATGACCATTCATAATTGTCATAGTTGATAGTTTTAAAATTATATACTCATATATTATAGAAATGTCATGTGAATGCATGGCATTTTTTATTAGATAATAAGCCATTGGATGTGTAATCGGAAAAGAGATGATATGGAAATAAGGAATGAAAAGATAAGAAAAGTTTGATATCTTGGATGTAATCGTTTACAGTATGAAAAGATAAAAAAGATCATTAAAAAGTGAAAAAAATAAAAAATAAGCGTTGACATGAAAGATAAATTGATGTA
>NZ_JAJCPX010000042.1:0-22834 GCF_020563125.1 Longicatena sp. 210702-DFI.1.196
ATAACTACGCCCCGAGGGATTTTCACCCTAGATATGTGGCATGCCCGCCACACATAAAAAAGGCGTCCTATAAGACGCCAAGTCGTTTAATAGCCCATCTGCATCAATTTACGAAGACAATAACTTTCCTTCTGATAGCAACCGGCATCATGATAAAGATTTGCTAAATCTTCTAATAAAAAGCGATATAACTCACAGGTATCCATTTGATTCTTTTCCAATTGCTGAATGAGTTCTACCAAATAAGGTAAAACACTTGTCCCCTGTGCCATATGATACACATAAGTCAATAGCTGCTGCAATAAAGCATTGGTGTCTTGTTTTAAACGTTGTTTTAGCCATAGATATGCTTTTTCCATCTCATTTTCTTTTACACTGGCATAGGATATTAAAAAATAAAGATATTGCGGCTGATGATGTATCGTTATAGCCTTCTCACCTAATTGTATGACACTGTGATAATCTCTTACCATAAAGCGATTCATCACTAATTCATAATATGTTCGCTCAATAACGGCCGTATTCTTATACTGCTTTGCAAGCTTTAACGTATCCATTAGACGCTGCAAGGCAACATCATATTCCTTCATACGATTATAGCAGGCAGCTAAAGCACATTGCGTAGCCAACAGACGATTGATATTCCATTTCTTTTCTAATAACTCATATGCTTTTTTATAATATTCAATCGCTAATACGATTTCTCTACGATAGTAATACAAACGTCCATACATACTGTATAAGATTTCACGATGTTCTAATACCGATAAGCCATCCGCAAAGCATAAAGTATGCAAAGATTCTTCTAACTGTCCTGACAACATTTGGTAATATCCTTTATATAAATAATAGATAAATTGATGACGTGGTTCTAGAACGTCAATAAAATAACTGCATTGTTTTAATAGGCTTTGATACTTTTCTACAGCACCTTCATGAATAGCCACATACATCAGATGAATCAATAGATATTGCGGATATAAGATGGAATGTTCAAAATGTAAGGCTTCGATCTTTTGCATAAGCATCTGTTGCTCATCCTTTCGCATATAAATCAATGCAATAAAGGATTCTTCCAACAATTCCCGATACTTTTCCTGATGTTGAAATAAAGCTATAAAATCAATGTTCAGATAGTCGCAAATGCGCTTGATTGTATTCGGATGTGCTTCACTTTTTCCTTGTTCAATACTATGCAGCTGCATGCGGGTAAGGTTACAAGACAGACAAAGTGCGCCTGCATCTTTATGCTGCTGTTCTCGCTTAAAACGCAGATACGCTCCTATATATTCCATTTGCATATGCTTATTCCAACATCATGAATGGATAACCTGATTGATATACGATATTTATTTTCATACTACTCTCCTACTTCTATACGATTCGTAATGATCCACATCTCTTGCTCATGTAAAAGCATGTAAACAGGACCGTAATAACGATAATTTTTCTCTGCTTCTATTCAGGTGTCATCCCCCTTATCTTCTAACCAAGATAGCCCACATCTCGTATATTGCACGCGTGTATAACAGATATATCACAGATGATTCAAGTTTGCAAGGAAAAAGTGTGAGCTGTTTATCTACTGCCCACACTCCTGTATAATTATTTGTTTTGAATAAACAGATTACTTTAAAGCCGCGCTGGAAGTAAAGAAGGTTTTGTAACCAAGCGTCACAAAGATGACAACCGTAATAGCCGTACAGCCAAGGATGGCCAACATGATACCAATCTGATATTTAATAGCCGTGAGTGGGAAAGTTCCTGATAACATTTGTCCTGTCATCATTCCCGGTAAAGATACGATTCCCATCGTCATCATGTTATTCATGGTTGGCAAGATAGCACTGTCAAAGGCGTCATTGACCTCATCAAACGTTGCTACCTTACACGTTGCCCCTAACATCAGACTGTTTTCAATACGCTCACGATGATCTCGCATATTGGCGCACAGACGGTTTGCCCCAAGGGCAATCCCTGTCATACTATTGCCAATGATCATACCACTGATCGGTATGAAGTATTGTGGATTAAACCAAGGTTCTACCTGTAACACCAATAGCATAAAGACCACTGCCGTCACCAAATAACCGATGATCATGGAAAGAGCAACTAAGCGTTTTAATTCTTTTGACATGGAGTATTTAACGCGCTTTAACGCATTATAAACGGCAAAGCCTAACATGATGGCAAGCATACTTAATGTCAGCCACCAGCTGGGATGTTTGAATACATACAATAAGACAAATCCCATCAAGGTCAATTGAATAGTCATTCGTGTGGTCGCAATCAAAATCATCTTTTCGCGACGAATGCCTCTTGCCTTGAAAATAACCAACAAAACAAGCACAAACACATAGGCGATGGCTAAATTTAAAATAGAAAGATCCATAACTGTATTATTCATATACATACCCCCTACAGCCACCTTGGGCAAGTTCCAATAAACCATGAGGATAACGCTGTGCAATCTCAGAACTATGTGTCACCATAACCAGTTGCTTGTCATGTTCCTTCACAAAGGTTACTAAATTATCTATAACAAAGCTTTCTGTTTCCTTATCCATTGCACTGCTAGGCTCATCTGCCAAATATACATCGGCATCCATTAAAAGAACACGTGCTAAACATAGATGTTGTTTTTCTCCGCCTGACAGCTTTTCACAAGTATCATTGAGTTCCTTATGTAAACCGACCTTATCTAAATAAGCAAGCAAACGATTTTCATCAGCAAGCGGCTGTTCACTCAACCTTAAGCCGATTTGCAAATTGTCTGCAATTGTACCCGAATATAAAATAGGCGTCTGTCCCAACATGATGATCTTACGACGTAGTTTGATAGGATGCATTTCCTTGATATCTACGCCATTAAAATAAATGCTTCCTTCCTCTGCCTCATTCAGGCGGTTCAGCATTCTTAACAGTGTTGTTTTTCCACTTCCGCTGGGGCCAATCAGACATGTGATCTGACGATCAATCATCAGATGATCAATCTGTAAAATATGTTTAAATTTAAGCTTTTTGATTTCAAACATAATACCACTTCCTTTTCTTAAGGATAGCATAATTTTCCATATGCTTCCAATAGTATGCAAAATGTTTCGTACTTACTTTACAAACATATGGAGCAATTTAATCTAAAGATATCGGATGGATAATTTTTGCGCTATATTGAGAAAATAGGTATTGCGATTCATCACTTCATGATAGATTAAGAAAGTACGATAGCGAACAGGAAATGCTTCTAGAAACCTTACATTTTATTGGTATTTTTTATTCTTAAAATAAAGATTTAACATTTATATTGCTGTTACTATTACGAAAATTAACGTTTTTCTAATAGCTATGACCGCTTGCTTTATTATACTTCTTCTCATGTAATAGAAAAGAAATGCTATTTTGCGAACAGCACTTCCCTTCCTTCTGCATGTATTTGACTGTGTACAAAAACCTACCAATTGCCTTTATAGACATAAGTCAGATATTGCTTAGCTCCTTGAAGTAAGCGTTCTAGCAGCCGGATATCCGTAGTAGCATCCAATTGATGATAGTGTGGAAAATAGCGTGTGATATGTAGTGGTATATTTGTATCAATTTGGGCCAGCCATTCACATTGTTTCAGCATATCTGCGATTGCATCATTACGCCGGGGAACGATAAGCGAAGTTATTTCCACATGCGTATGGGCTGCAGCACAGCGAATCGTTTCTTTCACCTGTTCCAAATTACCGGCTAATTCCTCATAGATGTTATCTTGAAATCCTTTCAGATCAATATTCATTGCGTCAACATAGGGCAATAGCGCTAATAATTTGGTTGTTTCGATCATGCCATTACTGACAATGACAACTGCTAGATCTTTAGCTTTTGCTGCAACTGCGCAATCGAAAACATATTCATAGGAAATCAAAGGTTCATTATATGTAAAGGCAATACCAATGTTTCCATCTTTTCGTTTCGCACAAGCCAATTCAACAAGGGTTGCAGGTGAAATGGGATGATATGGTATCGTCTCGCTCATACTGATTTCATGATTTTGACAGAATGGGCAGCGCATATTACAGCCATAGCTGCCTATGGATAAGATATTAGAGCCGGGATGAAACCTTCGCAACGGTTTCTTTTCGATGGGATCTAAAGCCAATGAGGTAATCTTTCCATAGTTTTCACAAATTATTTTACCGTGTTTGACGATACGAGCTCGACAGAATCCGCGTTGTCCTTCCTTCAGTACACAATGATGAAAACAAAGATCACAAACGACATTCTTCATGACGTATCACCTCAAAGCGCTCTAAGGTGTAAGAAGCGTTTTCATCAATTCCTGCCTTATGTAAAGCAATTGCTACCTGTTGTTGTATCGTATCCACACCTTCCAGATCAGGTAACAACACGCCTTGATGATAGGCATCACTTACAATGATGCCATAACGTTTCACATCCAATTGGGCAAAGGATGTAATCTGCTCTGGCTCACATAACACATCCACATGATACACAAGGTGTGCAAGTTCTTCTTTTTGTACAGGAGGAAACCGCGGATCACGACTGCCGGCCGCAATCGCATTGGATATAATTTCCTGTGCGATATGTTCTTTTGTTGCTTGCAGCGTACCGATGCATCCACGTAGTTGTCCTTTTTCTTGTATGCTCACAAATACTGCCGCATGCTGTTGGCAAAGCGTTTTATCTTCTACCTCATCGTCTCTTAATATACGTCCTTCTTTGACATAGGTTTCCAGTGCCTTACGAGCCAGGGCTACATAGGGATCTTGCATTTTCATCCGAATAATTGCCGTTGCATAGCCTACCCCAAATGCTCCTTCATAAGATAAAAATTGACAATGCTCATATTGATGCTGAACTGCCCCCAACATCATCTGAAAAGCAGGTAGACCACATTGAGCACTTTTTTCACAAATATCATTAGGTAAAGTGGTAATATCGTTCAAAGCATCTGCTTTTAAAAGTTTTACAAAGGCCTCATCAAAGGCAGGCCCTTCTTTGGTATAGCCATAAGGTCCATCTTTCTTGAGCTTATGTGACAGATCGCCACTGGCTATGAGCACTACATCCTTCCCACAGGATGTTGCGGCTTTATATATGCATTCTCCAAATTGTATATGCGTATCTCTATCCAAACCGGATACAGCAATACGGACCATTTGAAAATCACGATATGCTTGTTCTATAAAGTAAAGTGGTACCATCGTACCATGATCTAATACAGGTTCCTGATTCCCCAGGGTACCAGCCGGCAAATGAGCCTTTTGGGCCAGGGAACAAAGGACATTGATGAAATCCACATCATAATGTTCATGAAATTGCACCTGTTCACAGCCAAATGCACGCATATCACCATACGCTTGTTCTCCATCGGAAATATGAATATAATCCATATAGGCCGGTGCATGCGGTGAGCATATCACGATTGTTTGTGGACGAATACGGGCGATATCTTTTGCAATCGTTTCATAGCCTTGCCTTGTGAGACTGATTTTTTCTTCCTCTTTCTTTCCTATTTCGGGAAGCAGAATGGGTGGATGTGGCACGATATAAGCAGCTTTCAACATAAAAATCACCTTTCTTTTTAACAACTTATCGTTGTTTTTGATACACTCATTATACCACTATCTAAGAATTAACTTATAATAGTTTATTGTTTTAAGATTCGGATCCAGAGGATGATCAATATCTTTCCAATTGCCTATTTTTCATATTCTTTAGCATTCCCATTAGGTAATGTTCATCCTGATTACGTGATAGAAACATTCACATCCATTCTCGCTATTACGCTAAGGCTTTCATCTTGTGCTCATTACGCAAAACATACACCCCTCTTATGCGAAAGACATGCTTTACCAAAGTTGATTTTCATGCGTATGTTAGATACAATAGTCAAAGAATGTTACAAGAGAACGCATTCGTAAAAGACATCTAAATTTTATGAATGAATGTATTGAACAAGTTAAGAGATATTGCATTGGAAAGAACTTGCTAAGTTAATGAACTTAATTTCGGCCAGCATAAAGCCGAAAACAAACGCAAAGGAGAATGCCCTATGATTTTATATTTTTCAGGTACAGGAAATAGTGAATATGTAGCAAAACGAATAAGTAAAATGATTCAAGATGAGGTAATGAATCTTTTTGATAAATGTAAAGAAAAGGACAATGCAAAAGTAACCTCACAACGCCCATGGGTCATTGTTGTCCCAACATATGCATGGAGAATACCACGTATTGTCCATACGTGGATCAGGGAAACAAAGTTCACAGGAAATAAGAATATTTATTTTGTAATGACCTGTGGTGATAGTATCGGTAACGCAGGGAAATATCTTAAAAGATTGTGTGCTGAAAAGAACATGAATTACTATGGCTGCATCAAGATCATCATGCCGGAAAACTATATCGCATTATTTACTACCCCAACAAAAGATAAAGCTTTGCAAATCATTGATCAGGCGGAAAGTATCATCGATCATACGGCTCTTACTATTAAAAAAGGAATGCCGTTGCCACATACAACAATATCTTTCATGGATAGAATAAAGAGTGGAATTGTAAATTATCTGTTTTATCCTGTTATGGTCCATGCAAAAAAATTTTATGCGAGTGATCATTGCATATCTTGTGGTCAATGTGTTAACGTATGCCCACTTAACAATATTCAATTGAAAAAGGGAAAACCGGTATGGGGAAAGCACTGTACGCATTGCATGGCATGTATCAATCGTTGTCCTAAAGAAGCGATTGAATATGGTAAACATAGCCTTGGATTACCGCGATATACTTGTGACAAAGATGTATAATGGTATCCATCCATATCCTATATAATGCTATACCCCCTATGCATAAAGCATAGGGGGTTCTTTCGGTATTCTTTATCGGTATTCTTTACTTACATTCATTTATTATAAATTCTGCAGCATGATGTTACAGCCATCCACAACACTGTGCAGCGCATTTTCAGCAACATATACCGGAATCATCAACTCATTGCGCATCAAGGTATCCAGATTTCTCAACAAGGCACCTCCACCTGTCAGCACCAATCCATGCTGAACAATATCAGATGCCAATTCTGGAGGAGTAACCTCAAGAATGGTCTTTGTGGCATGTACAATTTCTTGAAGGCTACCACGAATATAGCTTTCTACTTCATTGCTATTGATTTCTATAGCATGAGGAAGTCCAGTTTCCACATCACGTCCACTCACGGAAATGGTTTCCGCATCTTTTACGACCATCGCATTTCCGATCTTCTGTTTGATTTCTTCTGCTGTTTGTTCACCGATATACATCTTACGTTTTGATCGAACATTTTCAATGATATCCTGAGTAATACGATTTCCGGCTGTTTTGATTGATGTTGAACATACAATATCACCCAAAGACAATACGGCGATATCACTTGTTCCTCCCCCAATATCTAGTACCATATTACCACTTGCTTTACCAATATCTAAACCAGCTCCCACAGCCGCAACCTTTGGTTCCTCTTCTAAATAAACTTTCTTTGCTCCTGCACGATATGCACAATCACGAATCGCATTCTTTTCAACGGATGTTATCTTAGTCGGATGACAAATCAAAATAATGTTCTTTTTAAACATTCCTTTTAATTCACATTTCTTAAGAAAATAATTTAACATCATATCCGTTGCTTCAAAATCAGCGACCACCCCATCCTTCAATGGGCGAATACAAAGCATATTCTTAGGTGTACGTCCCAACATCTCTCTGGCATCTAATCCTGCCGCAATACATTTCTTGCTAGAGGCATCTACCGTTATGACAGATGGTTCATCTACGATGACACCCTTATTGTCTAAACAAATCAACAGATTGGTTGTCCCCAAGTCGATTCCAATTTTTCTTACCATTCCTTTACCCTTCCTTCATTTTGTATATGCACAACCTTAATTTTCCAATATTAATATACTACATACCTTATGAAAAAGCAAAATAACCTTATAAAATTACCGGTTTTCTTTTTCTGTTTTATGATGAAGGTACAAATTTACCAAAAAAGGTGGATCCGCCATGTTTATAACATAGTCAAAACCACCTGCTGAACACAATCCTTTTATTTATCATCCATCGTATAGGGCAAGATCTTATCACTGTCTAAAAGCTTTTCAAATTCACCCAAAGGCATTGGACGATAATAATAAAAGCCTTGTATATAGTCACAGCCTTCTGCTTCTACAAACCGTGCATATTCTTTTGTTTCCACACCTTCAGCCAAGACCTTGATTCCCTTGATTTTCGCAATGTCGATGATATTATGGATGACCCGTTTTCGCTGTTCACTCAACATGCCCTGAAAAAACAAACGATCTAGCTTAATAATATCAATGGCAGCATTCATTAACAAATCAAAGGAAGAAAAACCATTACCGAAATCATCTAAGGTACAAGTGAATCCTTCACTGCGGAAAATATCAATTATATCTTGTACCTGATCTTTTTTCTCAAAATGAATATCTTCGGTAAATTCAAATTCAATCAGATCTTTCGGTAAAGAATATTGGCGAAACGTCCCTAGATAATCTTGTAGAAAATCACCATCAAAAACGGTTAAATTGGTCACATTAAAACTGATTGGCACTACTGCCTTATGTTTCTTTATGCGCTGCTGAAGGAAAGCACACATCTTATCAAAGTGCTGTAAATCAATCATATATAAATCGCCATTTTTGGTAAAGGTAGACATAAATTCATTTAAGGGAACCATCGTCCCATCCTCTAATATCCACCGCATCAACAGCTCACCGCCACAGATTTTGTGTGTCTGCAGTTCTACCTTAGGTTGAATATAAATCTGAAACTGGTTAAGAAAGCGCGCCTGAGTAAGCTTTGTCGATAAGCGATAGGTCTTTAAATATTCTTGCACGACATCTTGCTGCGCCAATTCATAGCTGAAGGTCCGTCTGTCGTGATGTAATTGTTTTCGCGCAATGCCTGCCAATGTCTGTAACTTCGCAAAAGGTGGACATTCCTCATGCAATAAATATATGCCAAAAGAGGTATATAGATTTTTATGTAATCCTTCTATTCCATTTTCAAATACAGCATCTATGATATCCATCAGAAAAGAATCCAAGACATGCGTCTCATGATTATGTTCAACAAAGAAATCAAAGGTATCTGCATATCGTCTTGCGACATAGCCACGTCCTTTTAACTGTGTTTCTAAAAGCTGTTGCATACTGACTAATACATGATCACCAAAGGCACAACCATATTCGATGTTAATATAGCGAAATTGTTTGATATTCATTTCCACAAAAGCATATTCTTTTTCATCCTTCTGAATGATGGTTTCATAAATATGTTCTAACCATTCATTGGTATGCGAAACATGCCTTAGTTTATCTTTGTTTTTCATGACCATTACCCCTACTGTATGCTATCTATTATATACCATAATGTCACATGACAGTAATTTTTTTGATTCTTAATGAAAAAGAGCAGTTATTTATACGTAGCTGCCCTTAATACTTCTAAAAAAGGTTACAAAGACATGGAAATCTATCTTATCAATCTAATTCAAACTGTCCGGTATATAATTGATAATAACGTCCTTTTTGTTTTAATAGTTCTTCATGACTTCCACGTTCGATAATTTCTCCATGATCTAAGACCATGATGGCATCGGCATTGCGAACCGTAGATAAACGGTGGGCAATCACAAAGACGGTACGATTTTGCATTAATTTATCCATTCCTTGTTCAATCAGTTTTTCCGTACGTGTATCAATAGAGCTAGTTGCTTCATCTAAGATCAGAACTGGAGGATTAGCGATTGCTGCTCTGGCAATCGCAAGCAATTGACGCTGTCCTTGTGATAAGTTTGCTCCATCTCCACTCAGCATCGTATGATATCCATCAGGAAGACGCTTAATAAAAGAATGAGCATTTGCCAGTTTTGCTGCCTCAATAATCTGATCCATGGTAGCATGTAGATTTCCATAGCGAATATTATCCGCAATCGTACCCGTAAACAGATGCGTATCCTGTAATACGATGGACATCGAACGACGTAAATCATCTTTGGCAATGAGCTTTACATCTATCCCATCATAGGTGATACTGCCACTTTCGATATCATAGAAGCGGTTGATCAAATTGGTGATGGTTGTCTTGCCGGCTCCGGTACTGCCCACAAAGGCAATTTTCTGTCCGGGTTTGGCATATAGGTTAATGTCTTTTAAGATCGTTACCCCTGGTTCATAGGCAAAAACAACATCATGGAAACGGACATCACCACGCAGCAATACAAGTTCAATTTCACCATCATGTGGATGTCGCCATGCCCAATGTCCTGTATATTCCTGACATTCCTGCATACTGCCATCGGCTAACAGACGGACCCGTGTAAGGGTTACTTCTCCATTATCTACCTCTTCACATTCTTCCATCATATCAAAAATACGCTCAGCACCTGCCATTGCGGCTAACATAAAGTTTAACTGTTGCGTGAATTGGTTGATTGGCAAAGCTGTTTGACGTACATATACCAAATATGCGGATAATGCCCCAAGGCCAAGATTTCCAGCGATTGCGAAGAAACCTCCAATACATGCGACAATTGCGTAGTTGAAATATGACAATGACACAACCGTTGGTATAGTTCTTCCAGAATAAGTCAGTGCTTCGGTAGCTGCACTGCGCAATGCTTCATTACGGCGTTCAAATTCTTCAAAGTTTGGTTCTTCATGATTAAATACTTTAACGACCTTAACACCATCAACCATTTCCTCGATAAACCCATTTAATTTTCCCATCGCTGCTTGCTGATGCGAAAAATAATACTTAGACTTTTTACTGTAATACTGAATCAGCAAATACATAATAATCATAAAAATCATAACAATACATGAAAGCTGCCAGTTTAAAATAAAGATGGCAATCAATGTACCGATTATCATGGTAAAGCTTTGGATAAGATTATCAAAGCAGTTATTCATTGCATCCTGTACCGTATCCAAATCGTTTGTAAAATGGCTCATAATATCCCCATGCGTATTTGAATCAAAGAAGCGTAATGGTAATTTCTGCATTTTCGCAAATAAATCCTGACGGATTTCCATAACGATCTTTTGTGAGGTATGCGTCATCAGCTGTTTGTAAATAGCCGTACATACAGCACCGCTGCCATACATCAAAGCCATAAACAGAATGGCCATGATTAAACCATCGTAATCATGAGGAACAATATAATTATCTATGATGGGTTGTAACATATAGGTGCCATATAGATTCGCTCCTGCACTGGCAATTACCAATACCCCAACAAACAACAAAGCAAAGCTATGATTTCCTAAATAATGCAGAAAGGTTTTTAAGGTTTTCCGCATATTTTGGGGTTTCTTTCCCGTAATCTGTTTAGCCATGGAAACCAGCTCCTTCCTGTTGTGAAGTATAAATTTCCTGATAAATGGCATCCTTTGCCAACAACTCTTCATGCGTGCCGATGGCATGAATACCTCCATCCTCTAAGATGATGATCTGATCCGCATGCATTACACTGGTGACCCGTTGCGCAATGATAATTTTTGTTGTGTCTTTTAAAGCTGCTAAGCCTTCTCGAATATGCGCTTCGGTTGCGGTATCCACAGCTGACGTGGAATCATCAAAAATTAAGACTTTAGGATGTTTCAGCAATGCTCTTGCTATGCAAAGACGCTGCTTTTGTCCACCAGATACATTAACACCGCCTTGCCCTAAATCACTTTCATATCCCTTAGGGAAATTAGGTAAGAACTCATTTACACAAGCAACCTCACACGCCCAGTCTAGCTCTTCATCATCCGCCTGCGCATTTCCCCATAACAGATTTTCACGAATCGTTCCGGAAAATAAAGTATTCTTTTGCAATACCATACCAATGGCATCACGTAAATGCTGTAAAGGATATGCTTTCACATTGCGTCCATCAATGGATACGATGCCATCTTCCACATCATATAAACGTGGTATCAACTGTACCAAGGTTGTTTTTGCCGAACCGGTACCTCCCAGAATACCGATGGTAGAACCGGCTGGAATATGCAGATTGATATCACGCAGCACATATTCTTCAGCATCTTTCTTATATTTGAAATACACATGAGAAAAATCAATCGTTCCATGTTCAATATAAGCATCAGCTCCTGCTTCATCATGGATATCCAATGGTTCATCCAGCACTTCAATAATACGTTCACAGCTGGCAAGTGATCGTGTCAACATCAAAAAGACATTGGAAATCATCATCAAAGAATTCAGTATCTGTAAAACATAACTTAAAAACCCGGTCAATTCCCCGACTTTCATCGTACCAACGAAAATCATATTTCCCCCAAACCAGAGAATACATAAAATGGTCGTATACATAACCACCTGAAACAATGGCAGATTCCATACAGAAGTCCGGAATGCTTTTTCACTTGCATAGCGTAATTGCTCATTGACCTTTTGGAATTTGGCCTTCTCATACGTGCCTCGCACATAGGATTTCACCACACGTATGGCAATCAGATTCTCTTGAACGATGGTATTTACCTTGTCGATGGATGCCTGCATCAAACGATATAAAGGACCTACCTTATGAATGATCAGAAATAAACCAAGGCCCAATATCGGGATTGCTATCAAGAATACGATGGCTAGATCTTTATTAATCGTAAAGGTTAAAATTAAAGCTGTCAGCAACATGACCGGTGAGCGAACAAAGGGCCGTATTCCATTGGAAATGGCTGTCTGCAAAATGGTAACATCACTAGTTAAACGGGTTATCAAAGAACTTGTAGAAAAATGGTCGGTATTCGCAAAAGAAAATTCCTGAACTTTCCTAAACTCATCTTTTCGCAATTCTGCTCCAAATCCTTGCCCTGCCGTTGCCGCAAAGCGTGCATACAGCACCCCTAAAATCAGTGCCAGCAATGCACATGCAATCATCTTAGAGCCTTGTAACAAAATATATGTCTTATCTTGATTGGCAACCCCAACATCTATGATATCCGCCATTAATAAAGGAATGACCAACTCAAATACGGTTTCCGCAACCACACAGAAACAGCTTAGCCATAGATATTTGCGATACTTATGCATATAAGGAAACATACGTTTCAGCATAATCTTACCTCCTAATCTAACGTTTTATTGCTAAGATTGTGATACATACGGTTAAGAAACTGTTTAAATTGCTCCTGCTCTTCCTCACTAAAACCTTTCAATGACAATGCTTCCACTTCTTTACAATGGGCATTCCATTCTTGTAAAGCATGCTTGCCCTTTTCGGTAATGCATAATTTCAATGCGCGTTTATTTTTCGCATCAATTGTACGTATCAACATTTTTTTCTCTTCTAACGAAGTTAAAATACGGGAAACTGTAGCACATTCTACATCACACGCTTCGGCAATATCTTTCAGCATGCAATTCTCATTTCCTAAAACATAGCGTAAAACCTTCGGTTGTCCCGGAGAAAGCTCATAACTTTCCATATCTTTGCGAATTTGGTTGCGCTGTGCATGAAAAGTTTTAAATACCATAAGATAAAATGGCGTTTTCATTTCTTCACCCCCAATCATTAGCTTGCTAATTGTTAGCAAGCTAAATATAATACCAGGTACTTATCTTGTCAATATGAAATGCTCATTTTAAACAAAAAAAGTCAGTCTTATTGTGATATGAATACTTCTTAGTAGACAACGTAAATGAAGAAAACGTTGTTTACGAAAGGAGTGATCCTATCATTGTTAACCGACTTTTATAAACTCAAAGCTTTCCATAATTTTTACGATGAATATCGACGACAAGTGAGAAATCATCATCAAATTTAGCTAACAATGCCTCCATATCCTGACAGTGTAGCTTATACTCCATTTCTTCCCCATATAAAGGTAACAATTGATAAAAACGAATGAGTTTTCCGCTGCTTAAGCGCACACACGCCGGTTTCTTTTCGGCTTCTAATGCTTCAATCAGCCCAATCCCCTCAAATTGATTATTATCAGATAGCGTTGCACGATCGGATCCAGCCGCAATGGTATGACCATAACCGATCCATGTATGATAATCTATCGGCATCCGAGCGATTATTTTCAGCCAACGAAGTGGCCAATAATCATTTTCATCATTACTTTCGATGTTCCAATCTGCTGGAAGATAGATTAGCAATTCGGCATTGCGTAATTCATACGCAGCAAATTGCGATGGTACCTCCATATCATGCGCACCCATACCCATGGTGACAAGTTTATAATAAGGATCTGTTTCATTAGGAGCTATTATGGCAATATCCACATGAATATCCGGCGAAAAGATTTCGTGAAAAACATTTTCAAAAGGGCCGAAGGTTTTCTGAATATATGCTTCCAGCTCTTGGATTTCATTTTCTTCATATACTTCCAAAGGAACAAGCTGTTCCTGCTTTGCTTTATGTTTTTTAAAGAATCCCATGATCATACCTCCCATATACATATTATCAGTATAACACGGCTATGAAAAGTGCACAATTTTCTTTCTTAGGGATACTCCTCTTTATCTTCCATAGTAAAAAGATGTACCATGCTCATCTCATGATACATCCAAAGCGAAAGTTGTTATCTGTAAGTTATGTAAGAAGGGTTTACGATTTTAACAATCCGCCTTTAAGATATGGTAATACTATATTGATGTACGCTTGTTTTTTTCGGTGCTAAAGAAGCAATGCCATCTCGTTTACTAAAATCGCCTTCATAACCATAAAAGTCCGTATGACCGATCCATGGCTCCACACATAGGAAGGAAAGCTTTTTTTCCTTATGATATGGTGACCAGATTCCCACATGATCAAAGCCGGTAAAATCAACAGTTATTTTTGTTTGCTTTGTCAGTGAGCGAATATGCAATTTCGTTGATGCAGGATGGATAAATGCCAATGCCTCTTTTTGAAACAGATTTTTGCGTATGAAGAAACGTCGTTCTTCATGAAAGAAAGGTTGTTGTTTCTGTAGCAGCTGCCCACTTTCACATACCTCATAAATATTCATTGTTTCCGGTTTCTCAAATTCTACATAATAATCATCACAGGATTCATTCTCATCTAAAGGAATGCGGAACCCCGGATGTCCGGCATAATTATAATATAGAGTACGTGTATCATCATTAGAAATCGCTGCTGTTACAATGAGCTTATTATCGATCACTTCATAACGCAGACGCACGCGGCATTGATACGGATATTGTTTCATTGTTTCTTGTGTACTGGTGAACAAAAACTCCACATACGATTCTCCCTGCGCAAGAATGGGCAATGTTTCATACCGCAGGATGCCATTAGAACGCATGGAATAGGTTTTTCCATCCAGCTGATAGGATAAATTGTGTAGCTTTCCTATGACAGGAAAGACGACAGGAGCACTGCTGCCCCATATCGCCGCATCTCTTTGCCATAAATATTCCATTTGCTGTGGGATGCTATACAAGGAACGCATTTGTGCACCCAGTTCATCAATTTCTACCCGTAATTGTTTAGAGGCGATGCACACCATGGTTATAAATACACGACCTTTCCGCTTTCACAAGAATCATGTACCGCCTGTGCAATGCGCGTTGCCTGTAAACCATCATAAATAGAAGTTCTAAATGGACGGTCTGATAAAATATCAGCCACAAATTCCTGCATTGGTTCTAAACCAAAGCCACTGGCACTGTCTTGGGTAAAATTCATGAAGATATAATTAGGAATCGACTCTTTCTTATCCGTAAAGCTCTTAACACCACGATAGGATTCATTCTTAAAATATTTCTTTTCAGTTACGACAACAAGCTGTCCATCATTGGATTTAGGAAAAGTCACAGGCAGGATCCAGTTGTTTTCTACCGTCCAGTTGCTGCCATCTTTCATCGTCAAGATTGCCTGTATGTTATCATATGTCTGATAACCTTCCTTTTTCAATACTTCCTTATTGCCGACTGCATATACTTTTTCTACTTCACTGTCTGTTATATAACGAATTAAATCATAACAATGTACCCCTAGAAACCAGGCAGGAGACGATTTATCTGTCCAAGTAAACCACTTTCTAGGTACATCAATGATATCATCCAGCGCCATATAGCCACGGATAAAGGTATCCTCATCTTTTTTGATTTCATCACGGATGGCATTATAGGCAGGATCCCAACGCTTATGAAAATCTACCGAAATCTTAACTCCGTGTTTTTCAGCTAAGGCAATTAATTCTTCACATTCTTTTACACTGGTAGCCAGTGGTTTTTCAATAAACAAATACTTGATTCCGGCTTCCATGGCATCTTTGGCTGGTTCAAAATGATATGGATCCGGTGTTGCGATACTGATTGCATCTAACTGCTCCTGCGCAATCATTTCTTTTACGGTTTTATAACCGGTTATCTGATATTTATCAGCCGTGGCTATTCTGCGTTCTTCATTCAAATCACAAAATACCACACGTTCAACATTTTTATCACAGCAATAGGTATGGATATGATAATTTCCATAAATACCTGCACCTACTACACCAATCGTTAATTTTTTCATTTTTTTAACACTCCTTATAAGGATTCTATCCCAATTGTTTCTTCAAATTTTGCGTCTTCTTTCGCATAATATTTTTCCAAGGCCTTACCACCGAAGATGACTGCTACATCAATGACAATCAAGGCAATAGCGCCAACCACCGGTATTTCCGCTAATAAGGTTGGAATTAAAATAAACAGATTTCCTAAAGCCATCGTAGTTGCCTGCTGATTTTGTGCTACCAGTGTCAGATTTGCATTGTGTGCCAGCTCTGTAAACATAGGGGCAGCCCAACTGGAAATCCATAACACGATTGGAATAAAGATCAAGCTGGATACAATCGTTCTTCTGCGATTTGCGCGATGTACAATCGTCGCAAAGCAAACATAGAAAGCCGCAAACGGTACTTCTCCTAGTGGCAATGTCGTATTTCCCGGTAACACCGCCGCTACGATCATAAAGACAGGAATCATTAAGAAACCAACAGATATTGTCACCGGATGTCCGATGGTAACAGCAGAATCTAAGCCGATATACAATTCACGGTCCGCAAAATGCTTGGTGAAGAATTGCTTTGCTTGATTGGAAATCGGTATTAAACCATTTACCAGCATTTTAACCATCGTTGGGAATAATTCCATCAAGGCTGCTGTTTTAATCGTTACATCGGCAATTCCCTTAAAATCATAGCCGGCTACGATACCAAAGAACATACCCATGATCAATCCCAAATAAATACGTTCTCCAAAGATAGCTCCGATATAATGGCCAATTCCTTTTTTGGTTTCTTCTTCATACTCTTCTTCCATCTTGCGATGTGCTAAGAAAGGAATATGATCATAAACTTTATCTAACAGCAGGAACAAAGGCGCACTAGCTGCCGCAAAGCCATGTGGAATGGCAATTGCTTCAATACCGATGATTTGCTGGGTACGATGCGCCATGATATCCGCAACCTTTAAGCCTAAGATGGCATGAGTGACACCGGCTAAAATAGCTAACCAGAAGCTACCTGTTAAAATCTGTACAAAACCTGCTGTTATGGCAAAGTACCAGAAGTTATATACATCGACATTTACCGTATTGGTAAGCTTTAAGGCAACCATTACGATATTTACGAATATGATAATAACGATCAGTGATGCTCCTAACAACCCACCAAAGCCTACGGCTGCTGCCGGTGAACCACCGACATCGATTGCCGTCAAATTTAGATTTAAGACCTTTACCATCTCATTAATGACTGGGCCTAAAGATTGTGATGTTAGCGTAGATACGATACTGACACCGACCAAGCCAACACCAACCGTTGCCCCGGCACGCAGAGCTTTGGGAAACTTCAAACCAAACAATAAACCAATCAGACACATGAGCATAGGGACAAAGATATAGCTTCCCAGATCTACAATGTAACTGATGACATCCATTACAACTTGCATACGTAACTCCTTTCTATCCTTGCAAGATTTCCAGCATTTTTGCGGTTACTTCATCTTCATTTACACCTGATAAATAAGCACTGCCGGAAAGTACAGGTGAATGATATTTCTTTCTGACACGCATGGTCGTTATAATCAAATCCACGCTGCCATCGTAATTATCAACTTCTGTTAACGTACATTGCATTGTTTGAAAAGCAATGCCTTTTTGTTTTAAGATTGCTTCCACCTTATCTTTTACCATGCTTGAGGTTGCCAAGCCTGCACCACAAGCAATTACGATTTTTTTCATCTCTATATCCTCTTTTCTGCTTCTTAAGCTTGTTGCTGCACATACCCATTCAACATATCACAGATTGCCTGCGAAGAATGTGTTGCCAGCATCTTTTGCAACATCGTTTCTTCTTGAAACAATCCCATTAAGATCTTCAGCATTTCCAACTGTTCATGCGCTTGCCCAACAGCTAACAGAAAGATAATATGGACATTTAGACTTTCTTCCATATCTTCCATGTTGTGAAAACTGACAGCATCTTTCAGAATGCCGATTGCCACATGTGAATCTTTGATACGCTCATCAAACGCATGGGGCATAGCAATCGCCGCACCTTTTGTCTGTAGACCTGTTGGATACTGCTGTTCCCTTTCCAGTACCAGCCCGGCGTAATCATCCTGCACACAACCTTCTTTCCTCAATAGTGTCACAAGTGATGTGATGGCTTCTTTTTGATTAACAGCCTCCAAATCCGTTTTAACCAGTTCTGGAACAAATTGAAATTTCATATATTCTCACCCCATCTTTCTACACCTTAGCTTCATACTGCAGGAAAATGTCATACAACGCTTCTGGTGTTGTACATTCCATCACCTGCTTGACAGTCTGATTGTCACTCACGATATACGCTAACTTTTGCAACATTTGTAAATGTGAGCGAGAATCTGTCGGTGCTAAGATCAGCAGTAGCTTTACCGGCACCTTTTGTTCATCAAAATAAAATGGTTTTTGTGCCAAGACAATCGAAACAGCATTTCTTATTACTCCTTGTTCCGGTCTGGCATGTGGTAGG
Source organism: Longicatena sp. 210702-DFI.1.196 (assembly GCF_020563125.1). Lineage (NCBI taxonomy): Bacteria > Bacillati > Bacillota > Erysipelotrichia > Erysipelotrichales > Erysipelotrichaceae > Longicatena > Longicatena sp. 210702-DFI.1.196. Next base: position 19,028 of record NZ_JAJCPX010000042.1, read on the forward strand.
ATAACATAAGGTGAAACAATAAAACTCGTACCAAAGTGTTTTACGTTATCGATGACTGCCTTAAGATATTGTTCCTTTACATCACCGTGAAGAATTAATCTTTGTATCCCTAAGGTTACTGCCTCTTGCCAATCCTTTACCTGTGATACGATTTGTATATTCGCAAGCTGAATACTTTCTTCTTTCACCTTATCCACTCCTTTTTTGTAAGACATGCATCTCTTTACGTTGCCATTATAACAACCATGCAAGATACGAAAAAGTCCAAGCCGACTGAACTTCATTGTGCAATCACTTGGACTCCTTTTTTTATTTTAATACCTTATTGCATATTGGATAATTTCTTTAATCCTTCTAATACAGCTAGCGTATCGTCCATCTTAAGAAGCTGATCTACTAAAGCTGTATCATTTGCCAAACGCATGATATCGCGTAAGAGATGCAAATGTTTATCCTGATCAGGATTGGATAATACAAAGAGAAAATGCACGTTGGCATCATCTTCAAACGTAATGCTTTGTTTATTGATAAGCAGTGATAATCCTAAAGCATTTGCCCCTTGCTCAGGATTGGCATGGGCAATTGCCACACCATTCGCCAATACGATGTAGGGACCATAATCATATAATAAATCAATCATCGCTTGTACATAACTCTTCTTGATGATTGCCCTATGCAACAATGGCTCACTGGCCTTATGGATCGCCTGTTGCCACTCCATTGGTTCATCCAAGATCTGGATGGTCTGCTGTTTTAAAGCATCAAAGATACGCAATTGTTCTTCCTCTTCTACATGTACCAACACATTGCCATTACGCAAATATGCTACGACATCCCGCTGTAATTGAGGCATTTGTGCTTCCTCTACATATTTTCGCAATACATCAAATAACCCATTCACTTGTTTGCGATCCATCGTATAAGATTCATAATTCAACATCATCATCGAGGCGATACGCGATTTATCCTCTTGTGTTAAAATCGTATTTACTCGTATCCAAGGTACTTCACTGGTAAGGGTTATGGTGGATACAATAAAATCCACTTCATCCTCAAACTGCGCTAGATTCGCTGCTGAGGTCGTTGCCACGACATCCACATTGGAATATAAATCTTCAATTTCCCTGCGTAATAGCGTTGAAGTCGAAATACCACTTGGACAAACCACCAATACTTTGATACGGCGATAAAACTTACCGCCTCCTTTACGCAGATGTCCGCCAAAATGCATGGTAATATACACCAATTCACTTTCCATAACGGGGAAAGGAAAAGCTTTTGCCATATCTTGACATATCATGGAAATCATCGCATAAATATCCGCATAATGCTCTTTTACTTCCTGTATCATAGGATTTACTACCTGAATAGATAAACGGTAATAATACATAGATAATTTGAAGTGCAGATAAAGGGAATTGATCAAGCCGTTCTTATCAACCAACTGCAGACATGCCATGCGTTCAAAGGCATCACTCATCCGTTGTGCCAATTCAAACAAACGAATATCATTTTCATCATCCTCTACCTGTAAGGCTTCCCCAGCCTTAGAGCCTAACAGATGTACCGCCAAATACAAGCGTTCATGTACATGAAAATCTTGAAAGTATGTATCAATCAGATTCAATTCCTTTGTTTCCGCTAAATTTTTCAACTCCAATAAAGAGAAATCAAATTCATCATGCGTGTAATGAATGATTCCCAGCAGGCAGGAAATGGATAGTAGATTAGCATTATCAAATTCATTTCCCATTTCAGCTGAGATACGCAATAAGCGCTCATAAAAATCTTCTACTTCCCCCACATTCAGGAAGCTCAAGCTGCGATAATGCACACGATGTAACAACATCTTTAAACTGTATAAAAGAACAGCTCGTTTATGCAATGCCTTACCGGTTATGAAATACCCTTGTTTTAAATCAAATTCTAGCTGTAAATCATAATGAGACAGTTCATGTTTCAGTCCCTTAAGATCATTAAAAACCGAATTGCGTGATATATCCAAGGTTTGTATGATATCTTCTATGTGAATCGGTTTTGTTGGATACATCATCCAACAGATAAGATAAAAAATACGTTCTTTAGGGCGCAGGAAATGATCCTGTTGTTGTTCTAAAAAAGGCTTCAGCTGCAGCTTTTGTGTTTCACTCATCACATAGCCTTTCCCACGTATATTCGAAATAGGTTCCATATGCAGTTGGGCAAATAGTTCATTTACTTTATTGACGATATAATATACACTGCGTCTGCTCATATTTAATTGCTTTTGTAGCATCATCATAGATATCGGCGCATCAGCGTTTAACAGGATTTCCATAAAATCCTTCTGCTTGGGTTCTAAGGATATGGTTAACATCTCACACAGCACCTGCTTTCTGCTGTTTGATGATACAATGTTCAATATGTTTCAATAATTTAATACCACGTTTTTGGGCATCTTTTGCTAATAACGTATCTCTGAAAAAGCGATGTTTCAGCTGATAGGCATCTTTCAGCTGATAATTTTCTTCATAGGTTACGGCAATCGTGCCGGCATCCATCACTTCAATGTCGTAAGATACGATCGTGATATCCATCTGGCTTGTAAAGCTTGCACAGTAACGACGATTGGGAATGCAGTCTAAGATTTTTACAATCACTTCGGCATTCTTCGTGCTGCGCTTAGGCAAGCGTTTGGTATAGGAATATCCTTTTTCTAATATTGCCATGCGCACTTTTTTCTTTGTTTCTTTTTGAATATCTGCACAAATCGATGTCATAATCTCCGCAAAAAAAGCTTCTGCGGACACTTGCAGATGTTGTCTTACTTTCATAATGTATCCTCCTTCAGTATAGAGATGCAAGTTCTATCGGGAGTGTATCAAATTATATAACAAATGAAAGCGGTTGTAAATAATTCATAACCTGTATATTTAAGATAATATTTTATTATTCTATACATAAAATGCGTAAAAAAGGGCTGATTATATCAATCTTGCCCTTATTTTACAATAACTTTAATTGTTTTCTTTAAACCGTGAATCTTCGCATATACATAAGCCGTCCCTTTTTTCATCCCGGTGATCTTTCCGCTGCTGGATACGGTTGCGATTGCCTTATTGCTGGAAGACCAACTTACTTTTCCACCAGGTACTGCTGTAGCTTTCACCGTATAAGATTTCTTCCTATAGATGCTTACGCTTGCCTTACTTACCTTCAATGTCGGATTTTTCACCGTTAGTACACAATTCACCTTTTTCCCAAAAGCGGTTGCGGATATGGTTACTTTACCTGCTTTTTTAAGCTTTACCATACCTTTACTATCCACCGTCGCAATTTTTGTATTACTGCTTTTCCAAGATATTTTCGTACGATAAGAGGTTGTTGCTTTTAAGGTATAACTTTTTCCAGCATAAGCAGTTGCTTTGCTTTTATTTAATGTAATTGTCGGATTTTTCACCGTTACTTTACACTTTACGCTTTTTCCATAAGCATTCGCATAAATATATGCCGTTCCTGCTTTCTTACCAGTGACATCACCAGTGGAACTTACGGTCGCAATTGATGAATTACTGCTCTTCCATGTGACCTTGGTACGATAGGAAGTCGTGGCCTTTAAGGTCGTTGTTTTCCCTTTATAAATTGAACTGCTGCTCTTATTTAACTTTAAAGCCGGCTCTTTTATCGTAAGTTTATATTTCACACTTTTTCCATAAGCATTCGCATAAATATATACCGTTCCTGCTTTTTTACCAGTGACAACACCACTGGAGCTTACGGTCGCAATCGATGGTTTACTGCTCTTCCATGTGACCTTGGTACTATACG
>NZ_JAJCPX010000043.1:0-21848 GCF_020563125.1 Longicatena sp. 210702-DFI.1.196
AAGAGGTGTAACCTCATAGACTTGTCAATTCAGTCTATTTCGTTACAGCCTCTTTCTTATAAGGAGGATGTCTCATGAAAGTGTTTGTTTATGGTTTTCGAGAAGAAGAACGTGTATATTTTGAAGAATGTGCAAAACGATATGGAATTGCGTATGCTGCATGCAGTAAACGTCCAACCTTAGAAAATGCTCATTTGGCATGTGGTTATCCATGTATCAGCATCTTATCGACACCTTGTGATGCGGCCCTTATTGAATCCTTTCATCGTAAGGGTGTGCGTTTCATTTCAACACGTACGATAGGTTATGATCATATTGATTTGGCAGCTGCTAAAAAAGTAGGTATGGGAATAGGGAATGCCAATTATGCCCCGGAAAGTGTTGCCGATTATACAATTATGCTGATTCTGATGACGCTTAGAAAAATGAAACTTATTATGAAGAGCACGGAATTGCAAGATTATTCCTTTGAATCTGTACAAGGCAGAAATTTAAAGGGGAAGATAGTAGGGGTCATCGGTTGCGGCAATATCGGCACGACGCTGATACGTCATTTGGCAGGTTTTGAATGTGATATTTTGGCTTATAATCGACATATAAAACCAGAACTACTTCCGTATGCGCAGTTTTGCGATTTAGCAACTTTGTTGAAAAAAAGTGACATCATCACACTGCATCTGCCATTGCATGAGGAAACTTATCATATCATTAATCAAGAACGTATCGCTATGATGAAAGATGGTGTGATTTTGATTAATACGGCGCGAGGCGCTTTGATTGATAATGAAGCTCTGATAAAAGGCATTGAAAAGGGTAAGATTCAAGGAGCTGCTTTCGATGTGGTAGAAGGGGAAACAGGTATTTATTATCAAAAACAAAAGGGAAGAGTGTTGCCTTCACGAGAAATGTTGCTTTTAAATAGTTATCCTAATGTAATCTTATCTCCACATATGGCATTTCTGACAGATGATTCTAATCGCGATATGGTCTATCACTCAATGGAAAGCTGTCTTGCGTTTATGGAAGGGGAAGAAGATGCTATGCGAATCTTATAAATACCAATCCAGGATATAGCTTTTTGGCTAAAAGCAATATTTTATTGTTGAACGAATGAAACATGTATAAAAAATAAAAGGTGTAAAGGAAAAATACTTGACACCTTATAAAAATATGGTACAATAAACAAGCATAACGCAATATAGGAGGAAAAATACATGGTAAAATTAAGATTAAAAAGAATGGGTTCTAAAAGAAAACCTTTCTACAGAATAGTAGCTGCTGACTCTCGTTCACCTAGAGATGGACGTATCATTGAAACAATCGGTACTTACAATCCAACAACCAATCCAGCATCTATCACAGTAAATGAAGAATTAGCTGTAAAATGGCTGAAAGATGGAGCACAGCCTTCTGATACAGTACGTAACATTCTGTCTAAACAGGGCATCATGAAACGTCTGCACGAAGAAAAAAACGCTAAGTAAGTATGATTGATTACGAAAAAGTGTTATTGGATCTTGTAACACCGATGGTTGAAGATAAAGCGAGTGTTTCTGTGAAGAAAATGGATACATTGGATGAAAATGAAATCTTATTGTATGTATATGCAAACAGTGAAGATGTAGCCAGATTGATCGGAAGACGCGGTAGCATGGCATCTTCAATTCGTCAGATGATGTCTGTGGCATCAAGAAAAGAAGATAAACGAGTTACAATTAAATTCGAATCTTATTAGGATGCAGGAAAGCATCCTTTTTTCAGGAGGATCATATGAACGAAATCAACATAGGAATACTGGTAAATACACATGGTTTACGTGGCGAAGTTAAAGTGAAACCTACAACGGATTTTGTCGATATCCGTTTTGCGAAAGGAAAACATATTCATATTCAATATCAGCAACAGCTTCTTGATGTCTGCGTGGAGTATGCAAAATGGGCGAAACAGTTGTTGATTGTGAAGTTTGCAGGATATGATGATATCAATCAGGTTGAGGCATGGAAAGGCAGTCTTCTTTCTATCAGCGAGGAACAACTGCATGCATTAGAAGAAGATGAGGCGTATTTCTTTGAATTACAAGATTGTCAAGTATTGGATGAAGAGGGAAGATATTTAGGAGATGTAATCGAGGTGTTAGAAACTAGTGCCAATGCCATCTTGCGTGTTCGCAATGAAGAACGCGAATTTTTAGTTCCATATGTAAAAGCATTTGTGCAGGAATTTAAGCGTGAAGAGAAATGCATTGTGATTAAGCTGATGGATGGGTTATTATGAAGATTACAGTCATGACATTGTTTCCTGAATTTTTTGACAGTTTTGTTACAACCTCTATCATTAAACGGGCAATTGAACGTGAATTGGTTACCTTTGAAACGATTGATTTTCGCGCTTATACGAAAGATAAGCATAACCATGTTGATGATACCCCATGTGGTGGTGGACAGGGAATGGTTTTATCTTGTCAGCCGATTGCTGATTGCCTGAAGGATATTCGTACGCCATCTTCCTATGTGGTGATGTTATCACCGCAAGGAGAGACTTTTACGCAAGCAACAGCACATCATTTTGTGAAAACATATGATCATTTGATTTTTCTTTGTGGACATTATGAGGGTTTTGATGAACGCATTCGCTCGTATGTCGATTTAGAACTTTCTTTAGGGGATTTTGTCTTAACAGGTGGTGAACCTGCAGCAATGGTGATGAGCGATGCCATCATTCGCTTGCTGGATGGTGTGATTTTAGAAGATAGTCATGCGGATGATTCTTTTGAAAATGGTCTTTTAGAATATCCACAATATACGCGTCCGATTGAATTTGAAGGGCAGCGGGTGCCAGAGGTATTGCTGAGTGGCCATCATGCGAATATCCGACGCTGGCGGCTAAAACAGTCTTTAAAGAAAACGCTGGAGCGCCGTCCGGATTTGTTGGCTACACGTGTTTTTACTAAAGAAGAACAAGAATTGATGGAAGAAGTGCGAAAAGAAGCAAAGGAAGATTTGCATACAAAAAATGATAAATCTTAAGAAATATAAAGAATTTGCGAAATTTATGTAATTTCTTTTCAGATGGGCATGAAAAATGGTATGATTATAAGGGAAAGAACCCGAACTTTCCAAAGAGCAGTGTCTTCATGAATGACTGTAAAATTTTACAAATTCCTATTTACAAGAGAAACGAAAGTGTGCTATAATCAATAAGCCTATTGGCAAACGAGGTTCCGCTGGACGTCTTAATTGTTTATGAGCCCAACGTAAATATATTGTAGAAAAGGAGCGCCGAGAGTATGAATTTACAGTTAGTTAATGAAGTAACAAAATCTCAATTGAAGAAAGACATCCCTTTCTTTAAATCTGGTAGTACCGTTCGTGTACACGTTAAGATTAAAGAAGGCGACAAATCACGTATCCAGGTTTTTGAAGGTCTGGTAATCGCACGTCAGGGTGGAGGAATCGCTGAAACATTTACAGTTCGTAAGATTTCTAACCAGATTGGGGTAGAAAGAACTTTCCCAATCCACTCTCCAATTGTTGAGAAGATTGAAGTTGTCCGTCACGGTAAGGTTAGAAGAAATAAATTATATTATCTTCGCGGACGTTCAGGTAAAGCTGCTCGTATTAAAGAAATTCGTTAAGAATGAGAAAAGTCGGGATATGTTCCGGCTTTTTCTTTTATAGATTGTGGAGGAGTCGCAATGCACAAATCTGTGAACAGCAAACACAGACAAGAACGTGACGAGACTCTGGGAAGAGTTATCGGCAGTAATCTTCTATCGTTATTGAAGATTTTTTTGGCATGCTTCGTGCTTGTATACCTTACCATTAATTTTGCTGTAAGACCAATTCACGTCAGTGGACAAAGCATGTTTCCTACGATTGAAGAAGGCGACTTTGCGCTAAGCAATGCGTTCAGTGCAAAATTTCAAGAAATAGAGCGTGGGGATATCGTTATAGCTTATGAGAATAAGCAGATGCATCGCATGATCATTAAACGCGTAATTGGTTTACCGGGGGATCGCATATCTTGTAAAGATGATAAAGTATATGTGAATGATAAGGCATTAGATGAGCCGTATTTAGATAATGAATGGGCAAATGCCATACGTGATACTGTCGATGCATTTACGGAAGATTTTACCGAAGTGTGTTTACAGGAAGATGAGTATTGGCTAATGGGAGACAATCGGATCAATTCACGTGATTCGCGTGACTTTGGACCTTTTAAACGCAGCCAGATCAAAGGAAAGGATGCGTTGGTCATTTTCCCTTTTCATAAGATACATATACCAAAGTAGGTGAGTTCATGCAAAAGAAAAAAACAAAATGGGATAGATTTTATCAAGTTATAGATACTGTGAGAATGTTTGCCGTCTGTATGCTGATCGTCTTATTGATGTTTACCTTTGTGTTGCGAGGTAAGACAATCGTGGGGGAATCTATGTATCCGACCTTAAAGGATGGGGAACAGGTTTTTATCAATGTTGCAGCATCTTATTTAAGCGATATCAAACGGTTTGATATCGTTGTAGTAAAACATGCATCTGATGATGATTTATGGGTGAAGCGTGTTATCGGTTTGCCCAATGAAACTGTAGAATATAAAGGTAACAAACTGTTTATCAATGATTTAGAGGTTAAAGAACCCTTTTTAGACAACACGTATAGAAAACGTATTGAGAAAGAAAAAGGTATGTTTACAGCAGATTATCCTAAGCATACATTAAAAGCAGATGAATATTTGCTGGTTGGTGATAACCGCGTTAATTCTTTGGATTCACGCTCAGAGAGTGTGGGGCCTTTTAAGCGAAGTCAAATACTTGCGAAAGGCATGTTTGTCTATTATCCTTTTGAACAAGCGAGGTATGTAAATTATGGAAAATGATAAGATAAGAATACAATGGTTTCCGGGTCATATGACCAAAGCAAAACGTGAAATGCAAGATAAGATGAAGATGGTGGATTTGGTTATTGAATTAAGAGATGCCCGTATTCCTAATGCTTCCAAGAATCCGATGATTGAAGAATTGATTCAGCAAAAGCCAAGACTCATCATTCTTTCTAAAAAAGATAAGGCTGACGCGGCTATTACAAAGGCATGGATTCAGACTTTGAGCAATGCGTCCACAATGGTCTTAGCTTTGGATATCATAACTGAAAATATTACGCCAAAGATCGTAAAAGCTGTACAGACACTGATGCAGGCGAAAATTGAGCGTATGATACGAAGGGGCATGAAACCGCGTGCGATGCGTGCTATGGTGGTTGGTGTTCCCAATGTAGGAAAATCTACATTTATCAATAAGATTTCAAAGAAAAAAATTGCTGTTACCGGAGATCGCCCGGGTGTTACGAAATCACTGCAATGGTCAAAAATCAATAAAGATTTGGAATTATTAGATACACCAGGTGTTTTATGGCCGAAGTTTGAAGATGAACGTGTTGGTATCTTGTTGGCCATCACCGGTGCTATCCGAGATGAAATATTGCCTTTAGAGGAAATTGCAGCTTGGGCTATGCGCTATCTGTTGCAGCATCATGCGCAAGCATTAACGAAACGTTATGATATCGCATTGTGCTCAGACCCTTATGAAATGTTAAATCGAATTGCGCAAAAGCGTGGCTACATGCGTAATCATGAAATCGATGAAAAGCGCACCATTGAAACGTTTTTGCGTGAATTGCGTGATGATAAGCTTGGTCCAATTAGCTGGGAGGTTCCGGATGCAGTGTGAGAATGCTTATGAAATAGCTTGGTGGAAAGAAGGTAAAAAGAAAATCATTGGTATTGATGAAGCTGGACGTGGTCCTATTGCTGGACCATTGGTTGTAGCAGCAGTCAGCTTTCCTGTTGGTTTTTCGCATGAAAGTATTTATGATTCAAAAAAACTCAGTGAGAAGAAACGCAAGGCCTTGTTTCAAGAAATCATTCAATTGGCTAGTGAATATCATATTAAGATTGTTTCTCCTCAAATAATCGATGAACAAAATATTTATCGAGCAACACAGTTGGCGATGCTGGAATTATCGAACAGCTTTCATGATGCTGATGGTGTTTTGACAGATGCCATGCCCTTGCCCAATGCGTCATTGGATGTCATATCTTTAGTAAAGGGAGATCAGAAAAGTGTTAGTATTGCGGCTGCCAGTATTTTGGCAAAAGTCACAAGGGATTGTATTATGTGCGCGTATGATAAACAGTATCCACAATATGGTTTTGCAAAGCATAAAGGATATCCTACGAAAGGGCATCTTGAGGCAATGCATACTTATGGAGTGATTAACGATATCTATCGAAAAAGTTATGGTCCGGTTGCGGCTATGCAACAATTGGTATTTGATCTTTAGCAGATAAGGAAGCAGTATGTGCCTGCTTCTTTTTTACTAAGATTAGCATAGAATCGCATTAGACGATTGCATTAGAACATCACCTAGGATGAGAAGTTTTGAGAACACTGTGAGTAAATTGTTTGTATTATAAGAAAAATAAGAAAAGTAAGAATAGTGGTTGCAAAAAAATAAGAAAAATAATATAATATGAATAAGAAAGGTGGTGTCAGGATGTTTACATGGGTCAAAGGTAATGTATATACGCTGATTTTGACGTTATATCCCAGTAATATCACGCTGAATAGTAGCGCAGCCGGTTACTTTGAAGATGTGCGATGGTGCATGATTGGTATTGATGCGGAAAACAGTCAATTGGGAATACGTCCGGTAAGTAAGCGCGAAATAGATTTGCATTTAGTAGAAATGGATCAATTGCATAAAATATCACTGGGTAAAGGTTATGCCCGAATCACAAACAAGGCAATCATGGAGGAAATCGCATTACTGACGCATCAGAAGATGGATGGTTTAAAAGTCAATGCTCGCTTTGATGAAAAAGAAAATATGTTGATAGCAGATTTAAAAGACCTGATCAACAAGAATGAGGGGTGAAGAAAACATGGTAGTAATCTGGATTGGCATCAGTATTGCGGCACTGGTAGTAGAATTAATCACACCGACAGCCTTGGTTTCTATCTGGTTCGCCGTTGGCGGTATCATTGCTGTTTTGCTTAGTCTGTTAAATCTTCCTATATGGGTACAAATAGCCGGCTTTGCTATTGTTTCTATTGTCAGTATGCTTGTGGTAAGACCAATTGCATCCCGTTATTTACGTGGGAATACAATTGCCACAAATGCGGATCGCTGCATTGGTGAATTTGGTGTTGTGGTAAAACCGATCATGGCAGATGAATGGGGAGAAGTAAAGGTGAATGGCTCCTTATGGCATGCCATAAGTGTAGATGGTACACCAATTGAAAAAGCTGCAAGAGTGAAAGTAATTGCAATCGAAGGTGCTAAACTGCTTGTTCGTAAAGCGGTTTAACATAAAAAAGAAAGAAGGGTAAATGATGAATATTTTTACAATTATTATTTTAGTAGTAGTGGCATTGATTGTCATTGGGCTGTTTGCCTATTTGGTGCGTATTGTTCCACAAGCAAAGGCTTTTGTAATTGAACGTTTAGGTGCATATCATACAACTTGGAATACCGGTGTACATTTTTTAGTACCTTTTGTTGATCGTGTAGCTAATAAGGTAACGTTAAAAGAGGTTGTGAAAGATTTTGCTCCACAGCCGGTTATCACAAAGGATAATGTAACAATGCAAATTGATACGGTTGTTTATTTTCAGATTACCGATCCTAAACTTTATACTTATGGAGTTGTCGGACCAATTACGGCTATTGAAAATTTAACTGCTACAACATTACGTAATATCATTGGTGATCTTGAATTGGATGAAACTTTGACATCACGTGATATCATCAATACGAAAATGCGTTCAATTTTGGATGAAGCAACCGATCCTTGGGGAATTAAAGTCAACCGAGTGGAAGTAAAAAATATCATCCCACCGCGCGATATCCAAGAAGCGATGGAAAAACAGATGCGTGCAGAACGTGAACGTCGTGAGTCCATCTTACGTGCGGAAGGTGAAAAGAAAAGTGCTATTTTAACAGCTGAAGGTGAAAAAGAAGCAGTCATTTTACGCGCAACAGCTAAGAAAGAAGCGATGATTGCTGAAGCAGAAGGTCAGGCACAGGCAATGGAACGTATTTATGAGGCACAGGCACGTGGTATTGAAATGATCAAGACAGCGAATCCAACCAAGGAATATTTAAGCTTAAAAGGCTTGGAAACCTATGAAAAAATGGCAGATGGCAAGGCTACGAAGATCGTTGTACCTAGTGAATTACAGAATATGGCCTCATTGTTGACAAGTGCTCGTGAAATTCTGATTGACGATGCAGAAAAAGACTTTCTGCCAGATTTGAAAAAGAAAAATTAATTTGTCCTGAGGAAGAGGACATGAAATATCGCAAAACGGGAATTGCCATAGCGTGTAGCTTTTGGATAGCAACAATCTTTCAGCTCTTGTATGTTTTGTACCCACAAAGCTACGCGTTTGGGAAATCTTATCAGCTTTTGAGTGATGTTGTCTGTATATCACTTGTTGTTGCTGTATATTTGCTACAACGCAAGCAATATGCGAAAAAACATGTATCCATACGATTTGAACTGCATGCCGGACACATCTTCGGTATAGCTGGAGCATGCATGAAGATCATGGCCGAATTTGTTGAACATCTGCATACTAGCGCTTTGTTGTTTAATGTAATTGCTATCTTGTTGTTATTGATAAGCATGTTGCTAATGTTGCGTGCTGATTCTTATGAAGAACGTACAGCAATCTTATAAACTATGTTGCATGGGAGCCTTATGAAAATAGGGCTCTTTTTATATTATTTGATAAAATAAAGCACTTTTACGAAAAAGACCTATCTGTGTCGTATATAAAAGTAAGGAGGTTCAAATGATGCAATATCGAGAACAAATTTTAGCTTATGCGATACAGTATAAAGGGGATTGGTATAAGATGCGCGAAGCCATTAAGGAAAATAAAGCATGGAATTTACCAGCATGTTCATGTACCTATGTTACAATTGTCGATCCTACATATCCTTGCAAATTTAGAAGGCTGCAATGTCCACCGTGGATTTTGTTTTATGAAGGTAATCTTGCTTTATGTGAACAGCGAAGTGTGGCTGTCATAGGCAGCCGTCAGCCAACCGCTTATGGAAGTAAGATGTGCGCACAAATCACCAAAATCTTAGCATTGCGCTATTGCATTGTGAGCGGGCTTGCCAAGGGAATCGATGGCATTGCACATCGCGAAGCTCTTGCTCAGCATACAATCGGTATAATGGGGTGTGGATTGGATGTGTATTATCCGAAAGTTAATGCCGATATTCAACAAATCATGGCCAAAAAGCAATTGGTCCTAAGTGAATATCCACCCCATACACCGCCAAAGCCCTATCATTTTCCTTGGCGCAATCGCTTAATTGCGGCCTTGAGTGATGCTGTTATCGTTGTGGAAGCAGGGATGCGAAGTGGCACAATGCTAACTGTTAATGAGGCGCTTTCGCTGGATATACCAATTTATTGTGTACCACATCCGATGGATCAACGAGAAGGAAAAGGAAGCAATACGTTAATTGCACAAGGTGCAATGATTTTAGTAGATGAACAAGATATTCGCATGATTTAGCATAAAATGTTTGACAAATGCTAAAAAAAAACAAATAATAAAAGACGTGTAGTTTAGGCTAGGAGGCTAAAAATGAAAAATTTAGTAATCGTGGAATCCCCTTCCAAATCGAAAACCATAGAAAAATATCTTGGTGGCGACTATCATGTCGTTTCTTCCAAGGGACATATACGTGATCTTGCGACAACAGGTAAAGGTGGCTTAGGCATTGATGTGGAGCATGACTTTGAACCTACGTATAAGATAAGCTCTGATAAACGTGCAGTCGTAAAAGAATTAAAAGATCTTGCCAAAAAAAGTGAACATGTCTTTCTAGCAAGTGACCCTGACCGTGAGGGTGAGGCAATTGCTTGGCATTTGGCAAATGTATTAGAACTAGATATGGAAGAAGAAAATCGTATCATCTTTCATGAAATTACGAAAAATGCTGTAACAGAAGCATTTCAACATCCCCGTACGATTGATCAGGATTTGGTGAAAAGTCAGGAAACAAGACGCATGCTGGATCGGATCATCGGTTTTAAGTTATCAAAGTTATTACAAAGTAAAATAAAATCAAAGTCAGCAGGACGAGTACAGTCTGTTGCTTTGCGTTTGATCGTTGAACGCGAAAATGAAATTCGCGCTTTTAAGAGCGAAGAATATTGGACGTTAGCAGCAAATATCGAAAAAAATGGCAAACAATTCAGTGCCAGTCTGAATAAAGTGGATGGCAAAAAGGCAGAATTAAAAACACAGGCAGATGTAGATGCTATCATTGAACGCTGTGCTGCTTTTGTTGTGTCCGCTATTGAAAAAAAGGTTCGTAAAAAAGAAGCAAGAATGCCTTTTATCACTTCGACGTTACAACAGGAGGCCAGCACAAAGTTAAATTTCGGAGCAAAAAAGACGATGCAGATTGCCCAAAAGCTTTATGAAGGTCTGCCCTTAGCAGATGGGGTGAGTGAAGGTCTTATCTCTTATATGCGTACAGATTCTACGCGTTTATCAGACGTGTTCGTGAAAGATGCTGAATCATATATTGAAGAAGTTTATGGTAAGGAGTATAAAGGTCGTGCACGCCAGAAAAATAATGAAAATGCACAGGATGCGCATGAGGCTATTCGTCCTACCAGTGTTTTCAATACACCGGAAAAAGTGAAACCATATTTAACAAATGATCAGTACAAATTGTATAAGCTGATTTATGCACGAACGCTGGCTTCTTTAATGGCACCGAGCAAAAGTGATGTCGTGAATGCGCAAATTGTTTCAAATGGCTGTGAGTTTAGTGCCAATGGTTCGATTCTGACATTTGATGGTTATTTGAAAGTATATCACGATTATGAAACAGTAAAAGATGAGATGTTGCCACCATTGCAAGAACAGGAACAATTAAAGGATGTGGAATTGGAAGGCAAGCAGCATTTCACAGAACCACCTTTACGTTATAGTGAAGCTCGCTTGATCAAAGAAATGGAAGAAAAGGGCATAGGTCGTCCTTCAACGTATGCTATTATTATTGATACATTGCAAGCTAGAGGTTATGTATCATTAGAACGCCCAAGTGAAGGCAGTAAGACCAAAGTCTTTATCCCTAGTGAACAAGGGGAATTGACGGATGCCAAATTGCAAGAATTCTTCAAGGACATCATCAATGTTTCGTATACGGCAGGCATGGAACATCACTTAGATGAAATCGCAGCAGGAAAACGTAACAACATCGAAGAAGTGCGAACATTCTATAATGAATTTGAACCATTACTGGAAAATGCTTATGAGCATATGGAGAAAAAGGAGCTGGAACGTACCGGTGAAACTTGTCCGGAATGTGGCAGCGAATTGGTGTATCGTATCGGACGTTATGGGAAATTTGTATCCTGTATTAATTTTCCTACTTGTCGTTACACGAAAAGTGAAAATGAAGAGGAAAATACCGAAAGTGAAGAAGTCTGTCCAAAATGTGGTAGTAAGATGGTCATGAAGAAAGGACGCTATGGTTCTTTCTTGGCATGTAGCAATTACCCGGATTGTAAATATATTAAAAGCAATAAGCCAAAGGAGGAACCTGTACCAACCGGTGAAATGTGTCCGGAATGTGGTCATGAACTTGTACAGCGTAAATCACGCTTTGGCACAACCTTCATCGGCTGCAGCAATTATCCTAAATGCCGGTATATCAAAAAAGAGCCAAAAAAGAAAAAGAGTGATGAGGAAACAACTGACAAGAAAAAGGCAGCACCAAAGAAAACGGCTAAAAAAGTCGTGAAAAAAACAGTTAAGAAGAAAGCGACAGAGGTGGAAGCAGAATGAAACAAGTAACCATAATCGGTGCCGGATTGGCGGGCTGTGAAGCCTGCTGGCAGTTGATCAAACGTGGGATCCCTGTGAAATTAGTAGAGATGCGTCCGTTAAAATCCAGTGATGCCCATCACAGTGATCAGTTTGCAGAACTTGTTTGCTCAAACTCTTTGCGCAGTGATTCTTTACAAAATGCAGTTGGTATTTTAAAAGAAGAAATGCGGCATTTGGATTCATTGATCATGAAGGCAGCGGATGCTCACCGTGTACCGGCTGGTAGTGCCTTGGCCGTGGATCGTACCTCTTTCAGCGAAACAATCACTAAAATTTTAAGTGAACACCCTTTGGTGGAGGTTGTTCGTGAAGAGATAACGAAGATTCCTGAAGGTCCGGTGATTATTGCCAGTGGACCATTGACAAGTGATGCTCTAAGTAAGGCAATTCAGGAAATGACCCATGAGGATTATTTCCATTTCTATGATGCGGCAGCTCCTATCATTGAAAAAGAATCCATTGATTTTTCCAAGGCTTATGTAAAATCACGTTATGATAAAGGAGAAGCTGCCTATATTAATTGTCCGATGAACAAAGAAGAATTTGACGCTTTTTATGATGCTTTATTACATGCGGAAACAGCGGAACTGCATGATTTTGATAAAACCTTCTTTGAAGGTTGTATGCCGTTTGAAGAAATGGCACGCCGTGGCGAGAAAACGTTGCTTTTTGGACCGATGAAGCCTGTCGGTTTAGAAAAGCCGGATGGTAGTTTGCCTTATGCAGTGGTCCAGTTACGACAGGATAACGCGATTGCCAGCTTGTATAATGTCGTTGGTTTTCAAACACATTTAAAATGGGGCGAACAAAAACGTATCTTATCCATGATACCGGGATTGGAACACGTGTCCATCGTGCGTTATGGTGTCATGCATCGCAATTCATATTTGTGTGCCCCAAAGGTGTTGCGTCCTACCTATCAGCATATAACGCGGGATGATTTGTTTTTTGCCGGGCAATTGACTGGCGTGGAGGGCTATGTAGAAAGTGCTGCCAGTGGATTGTTGGCGGGCTTAAACATGGCAAATCTGATCAGAGGAAAGGCAGTTGTTACCTTGCCAAGCACCTGCGTAATTGGCTCTATGGTCAATTATATTACGCATGCATCCGCAAAGTATTTCCAACCGATGAATGCGAATTTTGGCATCATGCAGCTAGAAGCCAAGGTGAAGAAAAAAGATCGTAAAGAAGCCTTTGGCAAACAAGCATTGGCAGTTATTGACAGCTATCGGGAATTGTTTGACTGATGGAATCTTATCTGACGCGGTTTTTAGACTATTTAGATACGGTCAATAGCGGGAGTGCACATACCAAGGATGCGTATCAGCGTGATATTACAGAATTTCTGGATTTTCTAAAAAGTGAGAATATCATGAGCTTAGATGATGTAGATCGCATCATCGTGATGAATTATGTGAGTCATCTGCGTGAGCGAGATGGCCGACAGGGAACGATGAAAAATGCCACGGTTGCCCGTAAGCTAAGTTCATTGCGTTCCTATTATCGTTACTTGAATGAGTATGTTGGGGTGCAAAACAATCCGTTCTTATATTTCAAAGCACCCAAGCAAACACGCAGGATCCCGGAATTTCTATTTTATGATGAAATTGCATTATTTCTAGCATCGTTTGATTTGCATGAAGCGGTAGATGTTCGTGATCGTGCATTATTTGAATTGATGTATGCCAGTGGCTTGCGTGTCAGTGAGGCAGTAAATCTACGCTTATCCGATATTGATTTCCATGATAATATCTTACATATCGTTGGCAAAGGAGATAAACAACGCTTGGTTCCTTTCTATGATCTGGCAAAAGAACGTCTCGTTGATTATATTGAACATGTACGCCCAAAATGGGTGAATACGTTGCAACATGAATATGTCTTTGTGAATCAGAAGGGCAAGCCATTAACAAGTCGCGGTGTGCAATATCGCATGGAATTGGCTGCTAAAAAGTGCCATCTGCATCTGCATATTCATCCGCATATGTTTCGTCATAGCTTTGCCACACACTTATTGGATAATGGAGCTGATTTGCGTGTTGTGCAAGAATTGTTGGGACATGCTTCCTTATCTACGACACAAATCTATGTCCATGTGACACAGGATCGCTTAAAAAGTGCATATGAACATGCACATCCTCGTGCCGGCAAAGAAAACACATAGTAAGATCATATTTATGAATGGTGAAGCAAACAATGGCGCCAATTTCTGTAAAAAAATAAAAAAAGCCCTTGAATTAGGGCTTTTCTATGTTATAATAAACAACGGTGCGACGAAGTTCGCATACAACACACATCATGGATTCCGCAGCCCGTGCTTTAGATGCGTTAAGTAAGCGTCAATGATAAGTTGCTGCAGTTTGAAGTGATGGAGGATAAAAACGGAAAGTGAGGATATTTTCATGTCAGTAGTATCAATGAGAAAATTATTGGAATCTGGTGTACATTTTGGTCATCAGACACGTAGATGGAATCCAAAAATGAAACCAAACATCTACGCAAGCAGAAATGGTGTATACATCATCAACTTAGAAAAAACATTAGAACAGCTGGACACTGCGTATGCTGCAATGAGAGAAATCGCTGAAAAAGGCGGTAAGGTATTATTTGTAGGTACAAAGAAACAGGCACAGGCTGTAGTTGTAGAAGAAGCATTACGTTCTGGAAGTTTCTTCGTAAACCAGAGATGGTTAGGTGGTTTATTAACAAACTATCGTACAATCCAGAAACGTGTAAAACGTTTAGTAGAAATCGAAGAAATGGAAGCAAACGGAACTTTAGATCTGTATCCTAAGAAAGAAATCGCACAGGTTAAGAAACAGAAAGCACGTTTGGAAAACTTCTTAGGTGGTATCAAGGAAATGAAGAAACTGCCTAACGCATTGTTTGTTATCGATCCTAAGGAAGAACACAATGCTGTTGCAGAAGCTAAGAAATTAGGTATCCCTGTATTCGCTATGGTAGATACTAACTGTGATCCAGAAATGGTAGATTACCCAATCGCATCAAATGATGATGCTATCCGTTCTGTAAAATTGATCACAACATTGATGGCAGATGCAATCGTAGAAGCAAAAGGCGGATTGTTAAGCGTAGCACACAGTGTTGATGAAAACGAAGAAGATGTAACAATGAAAGATGTTATCATCAATGTTGAAGAGCAGATTGCTGAAAATGAAAGACGTCGTCGTCAGAGAAATGAAGAACGTCGTAACCGTCGTAACAATTTCGATCGTAACCGCAATGGTGGACGTGGAGGCAGAGCTCCTTATCAGAAACGTGAAAACGTAAAACCAGCTACTGAAGCAAAACCTGCAACAGAAGCAAAACCAGCAGAAACTAATACTGCTGAATAATCACGAAAAGGAGGAAATGAAAAAATGATTACTGCATCAATGGTAAAAGAACTGCGTGAAAGAACAGGCGCAGGTATGATGGATTGTAAAAAAGCATTGACAGCGTGTGATGGAGATATGGAAAAATCTATCGACTGGCTGCGTGAAAAAGGTATTGCTAAGGCTGCTAAGAAAAATGACCGCATCGCTGCGGAAGGTTTGACTCGTGCAGCTGTCAATGGAAATACCGGTGTTGTATTTGAAGTAAACTCTGAAACAGACTTTGTTGCTAAGAATGAAAAGTTCTTAGGTCTGTTGGATGAAATCCAGGGTGTGTTAATTGAAAACAAACCTACTGATTTAGATGCTGCTTTAGCATGTGCTGCAAGTGAAGGCACTGTTGCGGATGCTGTAACGACAGCAACAGCTACGATTGGTGAAAAGATTTCTTTACGTCGTATCGCAGTAGTTGAAAAAGCAGATGATGAATTCTTCGGTTGCTATATGCACATGGGCGGAAAGATTTCTGCACTTGTTACCTTAAAGGGTAAAGCTGATGAAGCTGTTGCTAAAAACATCGCTATGCAGATTGCAAGTATGGCTCCACAGTATGTAAACCGTGATGAAATGCCTGCAGAAGTTGTAGAACATGAAAGAAAAGTACAGACTGAAATCGTTAAAAACGATGAAAAATTGGCTAACAAACCAGAAAAAGTATTGGCTGGTATCATTGAAGGTAAGATCAGCAAGAACTTGAAAGATCTGTGCTTGGTAGAACAGGAATTCTTCTTGGATCCAAACATGAAGGTTGCACAGTACCTGAAAGAAAATGGCTGTGACGTTGTAAGCTTCGTACGTTATGCAGTTGGTGAAGGTATTGAAAAACGCCAGGATAATTTTGCTGAAGAAGTAATGAGCCAGGCATTTGGTGGATAATTAACGATAGGGAGAGGTCATTGGACTTCTCTTTTTTTAAGGGGATATCCTTAAAAAAGAATGACGATATGTAGACACAATTACCATAGATATGGAATATAGTTGGATCTTACTGTGCTCGCAAATGAGGATTGGTTTTCAGTTTATTCAGTAAGATGATAGTCTTGTCTGTAAGTATCCAAAGAAAAATGAAAAAAAGGAGAATAGCTCTTCCTTTTTGTAAATCTTTTCTTTATAATATACAGTGGAGAGTTAAAAAAACGACAAAAGTAAAGGTGGAAGTAGACATGTACAAAAGAGTATTATTGAAATTAAGCGGTGAGGCTTTATCTTCACCTGGTAATTCATTTGATCCACAAATTTTAAAAGCGTTGGCAAAAGAATTGAAAGAAATTCATGAGCTTGGTGTGGATTTAGCCATTGTTGTTGGCGGTGGAAACTTCATTCGCGGTAAAATGGCAGAAACGATGGGAATTGAGCGTGTACAGGCGGATTATATGGGAATGCTTGCGACGGTCATAAATGCATTGGCTGTTCAGAGTGCGTTGGAACAAGAAGGCGTGCCTACGCGTGTGCAAACGGCTATTGAGATGCAAAAAGTGGCAGAACCATTTATTGTGCGTCGTGCATTACGTCACTTGGAAAAAGGCCGCATCGTAATTTTTGGCGCAGGTACAGGAAACCCTTATTTTTCTACCGATACAACGGCTGCATTGCGTGCCAGTGAAATCGGTGCTGATGTCATTTTGATGGCCAAAAACGGTGTAGATGGAGTATACAATGCGGATCCTAAAACACATCCTGAGGCTGTTAAATATGATGCTTTAACTTATATGGATCTGATTCAGGAAGGATTGCAGGTCATGGATACTACAGCTACCAGTATGTGTATGGATAATGATATTGATCTGGTAGTATTTAATATGAATGAAAGCGGAAATATTTTGAAAGCTGTTCGTGGAGACATTACGGGTACAGTAATTTCAAAAGATCATAGATAAAAAGAAAGGACACGAAACTATGGAACTGTTAGATGTAACGAAACACAAAATGGAGAAAGCAGTAGAGAAGCTTGACGAAAATTTAAAAACGATTCGCACAGGAGTAGCAAACGCATCTTTGTTAGAACATGTACATTTTGAATATTATGGAAGTGAAACACCTATCAATCAGGTTGCTAGTATTAAGGTCGTAGAAGGACGTCAATTAATGATCAAACCTTATGATCGTTCTACTTTAAAAGATATTGAACGTGCAATTGCGACAAGTGACACCGGATTGGTGCCTCAAAGTGATGGTGAGGTCATTCGTTTGAATGTGCCAGCATTGACTGAAGAACGTCGTAAACAACTATCAAAAGAAGCAGATAAGATGGGAGAAGAAGCAAAGATTGCTGTTCGTAATGTACGTCGTGAAGCGAATGATGCAGTCAAAAAAGATAAAGAATTAACAGAAGATGATGCGAAGAGAATGCAGGAAAAAGTACAGAGATTAACAGATGAATTTGCTAAGAAAATTGAAAAAGAAGTCAGTGAAAAAGAAAAAGAAATTATGAAGGTTTAATTGTAACGAAGGGGAGAGCGGATAGCTTTCCTTTTTTTCATGTATAAGTGTAAACAAACATTGTGATTATTTGAAGTTCAGTGATTTAATAAGAAAACGCGACAATTAAATAATCCGAAATTATCCGTTTATGACTGTTTGCAGATTGAAAGAAAAGATGCAGTTTTCGACACTTTTTTAGATGAAATGCTGCGCATAGATACAATGTTTCTATCTTTTATGATATAATATCAGAGTTAAATTATACAATGTAGTTATAGGAGGTTGCTGGACATGGAAGGAAGAATCATCCCGCAGCATATTGCCATCATCATGGACGGAAACGGCCGATGGGCGAAAAAAAGAGGGTTACCGCGAACTGCTGGCCATAAGCAGGGGGCGGAGAATATAAGAAAAATCGCGATAGCATGTAATGAGTTAGGGGTAAAAGCATTAACTTGCTATGCATTTTCTACAGAAAATTGGAAACGTCCAGAGAGTGAAGTAGAATATCTTTGCAAACTGCCTAAACTTTTCTTTCAACGCTATTTAGCAGAGTTAAAGAAAAACAATATTCGCGTTACCTTTTTAGGTGAAATTGAGCGTTTTCCTAACGAGACACGTTCTGTTATTACTACGGCAGTGGAACAAACAAAAGATAATACCGGACTTATTTTATGTCTTGCCGTAAATTATGGCGGAAGAAGAGAAATCACCTTGGCGGCACAACGTTATGCGGCTGATGTAGTACGTGGTATAGCTGATGCCGCAATTGATGAAGAAGCGTTTGGTCATTATATGATGAGTGAAGGTATGCCAGAACTTGATCTAATGATTCGTACAAGTGGGGAACTTCGCATATCTAATTTTCTGTTATGGCAACTAGCTTATGCCGAATTGATTTTCACACCAGTTACGTGGCCGGATTTTGACCGTGACTGTCTAGTAGAAGCGATTGATGAATATACACATCGCAATCGCCGCTTTGGAGGTTTATGAGTATGAAAACGCGAATCATAACAGCTTTTCTTATCATCGCTTGTGTCATTCCTCCTTTGGTGTTTGGTGGTGTATTATTATATGCCTTATTATCATTTATCATTGTTGCGGGTGGTTTGGAATTGATGGCACTACGTGAGCAGAAGGACGAAACATGGCCCTTGCTGATAAAACCTTTGGCAATCGCCTGTGTATTTGCATTAACGTTTATCAAAAAAGATGCCTTATTATTTCCTTTGTTAGGAATCTTTGTCCTTTGCTTTTTATCCCTTCCTGTTTTTACTGAACGCTTTCATGCGAAAGATGGATTTTTATGTATCGCCTATATAACTTTTTTCTTTATAATTGCTAGAGGTTTTTTGCATATATACGATCGCAACCCGTTATATGTCTGGTATATCATTGTCGCCACTTATGGCTGTGATACCGGTGCATATTTCTGTGGTAGATTTTTAGGGAAGCATAAAATGAACCCTCGTATCTCTCCTAAAAAGACTTGGGAAGGTGCCTTTGGGGGATGGTTATTGGGGGCTGCCTTATCTTTTGCCCTCGCATACTTTTTAATTGATACGATGACTTTGCCACAAATCTTAGCAGCGAGTTTGATATTGACGATTACCGGACAAATCGGTGATTTAGCTTTCAGCGCGATCAAGCGTAATTTTGGGATTAAGGATTTTTCTGATTTGTTACCAGGGCATGGCGGTGTATTAGATAGAGTAGATTCCTTGGTCTTTAATTTTATTTGTTTTGACTTAATACTGGTGGTGTTAACATTATGAAGAGAATTGTTTTATTAGGAGCAAGTGGTTCCATTGGTTCCCAAACGATAGATGTCGTATTGCATCACAAGGATGAATTTTCCATTGTGGCGGTAAGCGTCGGTAAAAATATCGAGAAATTAAAAATGCTGTTAGCGAAGATACCATCGATTCAACATGTTTGTGTAGCAGATGAACAAGTAAAAGAAGTCTTACGACTAGAATATCCAGATAAACAATGGTACAGCGGCGATGAAGGTCTGCAAGCGTTAGCCGGTTTAGCAGAATATGATATTTTTGTGGATGCTGTAGTTGGTTTTCGTGGATTGTTGCCGGCTTTAACAGCAATCGCAAATCATAAGGTTATCGCATTGGCGAATAAAGAAAGCTTGGTAGCAGGAGGACCGCTAGTGAAAGCGGCATTAGCGAAACATCAGGTTCCTCTATATCCGATTGACTCAGAACATTCTGCCATTTTCCAATGTTTACAAGGCAATACACATGATAGTATTGATAAGTTGATCATCACTGCTAGTGGAGGCAGTTTCCGTGATCTGACGCGTGAGCAGTTGCAAGACGTCAGTGTAGAAGCAGCTTTGCATCATCCAAACTGGAATATGGGTGGAAGAATCACGATTGATTCTGCTACCATGATGAATAAAGGCTTTGAAGTGATAGAAGCACATTATTTGTTTGATATCCCTTATGAAAAAATCGATGTACTCATTCATCGCGAAAGTGCCATTCATTCAATGGTTCAGTTTCAGGATCATGCAATTATTGCGCAAATAGGAACAGCGGATATGCGTCTGCCAATTCAATATGCCCTTTCTTATCCGCAACGTTTGAAGATGTATAATGATGAACCATTCGATTTTGGCAAATTTGCTACCTTGCATTTTGAACCGGCAAGCATGGAACGATATCCTTTATTAAAATTGGCATTTGAAGTAGGCAAAAAAGGTGGGAATCTTGGTGCTATTATGAATGCTGCAGATGAAGAGGCCGTTCGTCTTTTCTTAAATAAGAAAATTGCCTTTTTGGATATTGAAACATCCGTAATTAAGGCAGTGGAAGGTGTACGTTTTATTGCTGAACCAACATTGCAAGATATTATAGAAAGTGATGCAGCCGCCAGACGGTTTGTAAAAGATATGTGGAAAGGGGCTATGGAATGAGTGGTATTGTAAATTTATTGTGGTTTGTATTAATTCTAGGCGCAATTGTCATTGTTCATGAGTTTGGACATTTGCTAGCGGCTAAGAAGTTTGGTGTATATTGTAAAGAATTTTCGATTGGTATGGGTCCTTTGCTGTGGCAGAAGCAGAAAGGAGAAACTGCTTGGTCTATTCGTGCTTTGCCTATCGGTGGGTTTGTGGCCATGGCTGGAGAAGATGAAGAAAGTGATGAAAAAGATGAATTAGATATTCCTTTTGAGCGAACCTTAAATGGAATTAAGCCTTGGAAACAGGTCATCGTGATGGCTGCCGGAGCCTTTATGAATGTTTTGTTGGCATGGCTGATCTTTATCGGTATCACTGCATGTCAGGGTAGTGTAAGTGTACCGCCAAAGCCAATCGTGGCAAGTGTTGTAGAAAATTCACCTGCACAGAAAGCCGGTTTTCACGTAGGGGATGAAATCATCCGTTTAGAAAACAAAAGTAAAAAGGAAACATTAACACCTGATTCTACACGTGAAATCATGGAGTTTTTGCAATATTATCCAGGAGAAATTACCTATACCGTCCTACGGGATGGAAAGCAGGTAACCCTACAAGGAACAGCCGCCTTTCATAAAGATGAAAACTTATATATTTTAGGTATTGGCTATCCGCAAAGTGCCGCTAAAGAAATTTCTTTCTGGGAAGCTATTCCATATGGAACGCAGCGGATGGTTAGCTCTGTTACCAGTATTATGGATTCCTTGGGAAAGCTTGTTCGTGGCGTCGGTTTAAATAATCTGAGTGGTCCGGTCGGAATCTTCCAGATTACGGCACAGACAACACAGGATGGTTTATTATCAACCTTAGCCTTAATTGCTTTATTATCAGTAAATGTAGGTATTGTCAATTTGATTCCGATTCCCATTTTAGATGGTGGACGTATATTCATCATTCTGATCGAGACACTGATAGGGAAAAAATTGAGTGAGCGTATGCAGTCGGTTATCATGATGGCTGGTTTATTAATGATCGTTGGTATCATGGTGCTAGCAACCTGGAATGATATAGTTCGCTTATTTTGATTTCTATTGCTAGTATTGTGCGTTGTTCTCTAATCACATAAAAAGGGGCTCTAAATTAACGTGGGGTTGAGCGAAAAAAGGCTCTAAATTATTGTGGG
>NZ_JAJCPX010000044.1:0-20410 GCF_020563125.1 Longicatena sp. 210702-DFI.1.196
GATAATTTAGAGCGTTTTTTCTTTAAACCCTACGTTAATTTAGAGCCCCGATTTTACTGTTCTTCGTAAGATTGCTTTTATAATTTATTTTAATGTAACTTCCTTTGTTTTCTCTTTACC
The DNA here is from genome assembly GCF_020563125.1 of Longicatena sp. 210702-DFI.1.196. Lineage (NCBI taxonomy): Bacteria > Bacillati > Bacillota > Erysipelotrichia > Erysipelotrichales > Erysipelotrichaceae > Longicatena > Longicatena sp. 210702-DFI.1.196. The sequence goes on from NZ_JAJCPX010000044.1 coordinate 121, forward strand.
ATTGTGTTCATAGACAAGTGTTACCTTATCACCGACTTTTTTACTGTAAAGATATTGACGGAACTGCTTAACATCGTTTACCTTTTTCCCATCAAATGCTAACAATACATCCCCAACTTGAATGCCGGCTCTGGATGCCGGTGAGTTACGTGATACATTCACGATGAATAAGCCTTCATCTTGTTGAATGGAGATGCCCAAATATGCTCTTTCAAATGGCGAAAGTTGTTCCAATGGCGCTACACTGATGCCTAAAATCGGACGTACTACTTTGCCGTTTCTTTCCAACTGTGAAATAATCGGAAGAACCTCATTAATCGGGAGTGCAAAGCCGAAGCCTTCCACAGATTCGTCTGAAATTTTCATCGAATTAATGCCAATTAATTCACCGGCCATATTGATCAATGGACCACCGCTGTTGCCGGGGTTAATAGCGGCATCTGTCTGTAGGACATTCACATCCCAATCCGCGACTCCATTATTATCAATATCCATTTCCATACGACGATCGACACCGCTTATCAAGCCACCAGATACACTTCCCTGATATTCAATGCCTAATGGACTTCCCATGGCAATGACATATTCGCCCTTTTTCACTAAAGAAGAATCGCCCATGATAAAGGATTCTGCCTGAAAATCGACCTTTAGTTTCAATAAGGCCAGATCCGTCAGCTTATCCATACCAACGATTTCACTTTCCACGGATTTGCCATTCGCAAAGGTGACCGTCATCACATCCCCGTTTTCTACCACATGATTGTTGGTGATAATATAAACGGTTTTATCTTCAACTTTATAAATTGCCCCACTGCCGGTTCCAATCGTTTGCCCACGTGATGAGGCTGTAATGGTTACTACCTTATTCTCACTTTGTTCAACCAGTTTTGTCACATCGCTTGTGACATTCACACTGGCCTGTTTGATGTTGTTTGTAGCAGTCGTTGCATCTGTTTGCGGCACCGTTTCCTGTTTCAGCTGAAACACCTGAATGGTGAGTAAGACATTCCAGCCAAGCAGGGCTACCAGAATAAAGGCAACAAAACGTTTCATTCCTTTTTACCTCCATTTCCACTTACATAAATGGAAAACTGATCTGCAGGATATAAGCGCATATGCTCACGATGTATTTGTTTTTTATCGAAGGTCTGTTGTAATGTCCGTAATGCCATATCACGCGTATTTCCTTCTTGTGAGATATGGGCAAGTACGATTTCTTTTGTCGTTTCTTCTGAAATGACCTCGCTTAATATGTTCGCACTGTCTTCATTACACAAATGTCCATAATCATTAATGATACGCTGTTTGACATAAACCGGACGTGACGTCTGCATCAGCATTTCTATATCATGATTACTTTCAAAGACATAATAATCAGCATCACGAATATAATCCTTAACTTCCTTTTTAATATACCCGGTATCTGTCACATAAACCATTTTTTCGTTTTCACATTCAATGACGTAGCCGACAGTGCCCTCACAATCATGGCTCATGGGTAAAACGGTGATATGAAAATCCTTAATATCAAAGCTTTCAAAAGGACGTATGGCATGCAGATGATCGGTTGCGATGTCTTGTGTCGCATAGGTATCAATGGATTGAAACATCTTCATTTGTGATACATGATCGGTATGCGTATGGGTAATCAGAATCGCATCGGATGATAAATGATCATATTGCAGACGCTCAAAACAGGCTTTCAGATATTTGCGGGTACTCCCACAATCAATCACCAGTTTTGTATCGTTATGTTTAATCAGGCAGCAGTTCCCTTTAGAACCGCTTGCCAAAAGCGCAAACTTCATAAATGTTTTACCGTTTCCCTTCTAATAGCTGTCTCTGGCAATGTTAAAGAAAGCCGATATGGATTTCTGAAAGGCCAGTTCCACACGCCCGGTAGCACCGTTACGATGCTTTGATATATCAACATCGGTCTTATCGGTTGCATTCGTGTTCTCTTCTTCTTTATCTTTGTTATAGTATTCATCACGATACAGGAAAATGACAATATCGGCATCCTGCTCGATTGCTCCTGACTCACGTAAATCGGATAACATAGGATGCTTATCCGGACGTGTTTCAACCGAACGTGATAACTGTGATAAGGCAATGACCGGACATTGCATTTCACGAGCAAGTTGTTTTAAGGATCGACTGATTTCAGAAATTTCTTGCTGTCGGTTATCTCCACCGCTACGGCCACTGCCACTGATTAACTGCAAGTAGTCAATCACGACTAAGTCTAAGCCATGCTCACTTTTCAGCTTACGGCATTTGGAAAAGATTTCTCCGACCTTGATATTTGAACTATCATCGACAAACAGCTTGCTTGCCATTAATTCATTAGCAGCTTCATTTAGTTTATTAAATTCTTCATCCATCAGATTACCGCTTCTTAATTTACTGGATTCCACAGCACTTTTCGCACTCAGGATACGTTTCATCAGCTGTTCAGCAGGCATTTCCAAGGAAAAGATGGCAATCGCTCCCGTGTTATAAAAAGATGCATTTAATGCCAGATTCAGCGCAAAAGCGGTCTTTCCCATGGCTGGACGAGCCGCCAAAATGATCAAATCGCCTCTTTGAAAACCATTCGTAATACGATCAAGATCCGTATAACCGGTCTTGATGCCGGTAATATGAGAATCACTGTTGCGCAGTTTGATCAGCTCCTGCATAACATCGGAAATGACAACACGACTGCTTTTAAAATCCGTTGCTTTGCGATCTCTTGTTACATTTAAAATATCACGCTCAGCTTTATCCATAATATCGTCTAAAGAACTTGCCGTGTCAAAACCTTCCTCGGCAATTTCCTGTGCTGTTTCTATTAAACGGCGCAAATGTGCACGGCTTTTAATAATTTCAATATAATACATACTGTTGGCCGCAGATATTGCGGTATCACTCAATTTGATGATATAGTCAGCACCGCCAACCAAGTGCAATTGTTCTATATCCTGCAAACGGGCAATCAGTGTCGTTACATCGACCGGTTTTCCACTATTGGTAATATCCATCATGGCAGAGAAGATCCGCTGATGAATATCGAGATAGAAATCCGAAGGCTCTAAGCCCTGATCATATACAACGCCGCTAACGCTGGGATATACCATCATCCCGCCAAGGATGGCTTGTTCCGCTTCATTACTATGCGGTAATTCTCTGCTCATACTGCCTCCTAACCGTTCACATGAACACGTATTACACCGATAACTTTATTCTTATATAAATCGACTTTCACATCGGTATAACCTAAAGAAGTAATGGCATCGGTATCGATAAACTTACGCTTTTCAATTTTGATAGCATGTACACGCTGTAACTGTTCTACGATTTGTTTGGTTGACACACTGCCAAATACTCTTCCGCCTTCTCCTGTTTTTACATGAAATTCCAAGGTAATTTTCGTAAGTTTTTGTTTTAATGCTTGGGCATCTGCTTCTTTTTGTTTTTCTTCTAAATCATGCTGCAGATTTTGTTCATCTAAGATTTCCATACTTTTTTTGGTAGCAAGCACAGCCAGCTTTTTATTTAATAGGAAGTTACGGCCATAACCGTCACTAACTTCCACGATTTCACCTTTTTTACCTACTTTTTTCACATCACTTAGCAGTATTACTTTCATCCTTTGTTTCCTCCTTGTTTTCTTCTATATATTCATCAATCTTCTTTTTCAATTCTTCTTTCAACGCTTTTACACTCGTATCCTTGCGTTGTAAAGCTGCGGCATTAAAATGTCCGCCTCCATGCATCTTTTCCATGATCACCTGGACATTCACAACACCCTTACTGCGCGCGGAAATGCCACATTCGTTCTCATTAATACGCGCAATAACAAAACTTGCCTCGACACCTTTGATTTCCAGCATACTGTCAGCTGCTTGCGACATCAACGTACGGTTGACTTGGGCATCTTTTTCCACTGCGGCAATGATGATATTATCCGCATAGGTCTGTGAATAATTCATTATTTCCGTCTTCGCCGCAAAATCGCGGAAGTCTTCTTTCAACATATTTTCTGCTGCTATCGGATCAATGCCAAGTTTTTTCAGATATGCTACAGATTCAAAGGTACGGCTTCCGGTACGATTACGGAAACGATTCGTATCGACTAAAATACCGACATACATCAACGTAGCTTCTTCCTCACTCAGATTTACGCGATTGGTCTGATATGGCAGGAATTCGGCTGCTAATTCACAAGTGGAGCTGGCGCTTGTTTCTACATATACTAATAATGGATTTCCGATAAAATCTTCACTTCTTCGATGATGGTCAATCACAATGATGCGATTGGCAGCTTCCAATGTCAACGGTGCACCGGTTTGTTTAGGATTATTATGATCGACAACAATTAGCAAGTCTTCATCTTCGATCATTCTGGCAGCTTCCTCATCTTGTAGAAAGCGATGGCGCCCATTGAAGATATCTTCATATTCCGTTAAAGCTTGTGCTAATTGCGGTTCTATTCCTGACGATTGCGAAACAATATAACTTTCTTTATTATAAGCAGTTGCTAAACGTGACATGCACAAAGCAGCCCCCATACAATCAAAATCCATATCCCGATGCCCAATCACGAATACCCGTTTTGCCTCCATGATCGCCTCACGAATAGCCTGTGACATCACGCGGACACGAACTTTTGAACGTTTTTCCCTAGCTTCACTGTTTCCGCCATAATATTTTACACTTTCTCCATATTTTTTCACAGCGGCCTGATCACCACCGCGACTCTGCGCCAATTCCAGCAAATCACTGATCATCGTATCCAGTTGGGCAAAGTCATCCGTGCCACGTGCAAAGGCCATACTCAAGGTGATAGAAACATCGATATCCTCAGCATTTTTACGAACTGTATTTAAGATTGCAAACTTATCTTCAACGACTTGCTGATATATTTTTTCATTTAAGACAACCAAGAAACGATCACTGCGCAAACGACGAATCAGCATGCCATATTTATCTGCCCACTCAACCAATGGCTGACGCAGACAAGTATTGATCTGAGCCATCTTGGTTTCATCCTCATATTGTTGAATTTCCATGTAATTATCCAGTTGCAGCAGTCCTGCGACAATACCATCTTCCTGAAATTTTTCGGATATCCTTGCAAACTCGGTAATATCTTTCACAAATAATACTTGCCCGTTTTCTTTACGAGTTATTTCATAAACATATTCACCATCATGTGCGGTAATACTGTCAACTTCTCCTTGAAAAAGTTCTGTGATATCGCCAATCCAGCTGGTAAGCTTCTTTCCAACGATATTCACACCGCGCTCTTGCAACAATTCACTCATCCAGGTAGCGCAGTATTGCTCATCATATGTGATAATACCCATTTCTCCTATTAAAAGGGCATCCTTTGCATCATGTCCAAGAATTCTGGATATATCGATATCTCGCTGTTCCCGATCACTTTCAAACCAATAGACGACCCAGATGACAACCAAAGAGTTGATAATCACCAAAATCAGCATCGGTAAAATTTTAACGCCTTCAATATCCGCCATAAATAAGGCAAATAAGGCAACAAACTGTGCCAATATGACGATTCCAATCTGTACCTTAATGTTCTCCAGACGTTCCATGTACCACACCTCGTTTCAGTACTTCTAACCATATGCCACGCAGATCGACAATCATATCCAAAACACCGATGATAGCAATTGCACCTTGTACATATGGCAGAAACATGCCTATGATGACAAATAATAAGAAGATGCGTTTACGAAACAACAATAGGATACAAAGCAAGGTCATAACACCATAACCGATTGCAAAGATTCTCGCTGCTCCATAGACACCTAGTAATAGCCCATAGACATCTTGGTTTAATTTTAGCACATTTCGCACTAAAAATAGAACCCATATCATTATTATTGTATATCCGACACTTTTGGGAACCTTAATTTCAAAAATGCTCTTCATTGCTCTTGTTTCGATATGCATGCGTTTTAATACGACATTGGCAATCATATGAATGCACATTGTCTGTAAAACCGTCATTAAGATCGCACTGCCAATCACAACATACGTCACGATTTTGGCAAGTGGTATCCCAATATCAATATGCATGAAGTCTAACAGCATCTTCACCATTTCCACATCTTCCGCCGGATCATAGCCAAACATTGCCGCAAATAATACGGTAGTAATCAGATAAGAAACAAACGTGAATATCCCTGTCCATAGTAACAGTGTTCCATTCTTCCATTTCTTTCTTATCCCGGCACCATAAACGATGCCTACTACATCACAGCTAAACAGATAAAAGATCGTTGTCGGAGCGGCAATCATAAAGCTTAACAGAACCATACTGATGGCAGGAACGCATGCACTTTTTACTCCATAGCGTGCGGTATACATTAAAATCGGAAAGGTTAAGACCCAATACATGACCATTTCTAGCATACCGGCTAATTGACGGTTGATAAATAATAGCATACCGACAATCGCAACCATCATCGCACCTTCGGTCATCTTTTTTGTTTGGTTGTTCATAAGTGCTCCTCCTTTCTTAAGAGAAAAACCCCCATCTGCCAAAACAGCTGGAGGTTTCATTAACACGAATATTATTCGCTTACGTAAGGCAGTAAAGCCATCTGACGTGCACGTTTGATAGCAGTAGCCAGCATACGCTGATATTTTGCGCGTGTTCCGGTTACACGTCTAGGGATGATCTTTCCGTTTGCGGAAATAAATCTTTTTAATAATTCAACATCTTTATAGTCGATGTATTCGATTTTGTTTTTTGTGAAATAGCAAACTTTCTTGCGTCCCATACGCTGTTTCTTGAAAGCCATAGTTTATCTCCTTTCTACCAATTAGAATGGTAAATCATCACTGGCGATATCCAATGTATCGCTGGATGCAAAGTCACTGGAGTAGGACGGTGATGCATTATCGCTCTGATAGCCTTGATTTCCTGCATCATAATCAGGTGTGTAAGCATTAACGGCTGCAGCACTGTTGGTTCCCTTAGGCTCCAAAAATTGAACAGAGTCTGCGACAACTTCGGTCACATAGACACGTCTTCCACTCTGGTCGTCATAGCTGCGTGTCTGAATTCTTCCTTCCACTCCAACTAAGCTTCCTTTATGCGTGAATTGTGCCGTATTATCAGCAACTTTATTCCAGCACACACAGTTGATAAAATCCGCTGTCGGCTGTCCTTCGGTCTTAATTCTGCGATCACATGCTACAGTAAAGGATGTTACGCTGGCTCCTGTTCCAGTCTTACGTAAAACCGGATCCTTTGTCATGCGTCCTACTAATACTACACGGTTGATCATTGTCCATCATCCTTCCTGTTTCTTATTCTTCGTCCTGTGTTTTAACGATCATATAACGTACGATGTTGTGGTTGATACGTGCTAAACGATCAAATTCATGAATGCCTTCATTGTTAGCAGTCACATTGATAACAACATAGTAACCTTTGTTCATGTGTTTGATTTCATATGCGAACTCTTTTACGCCCCACTCGTCTACCTGATCGATAGTTCCGTTGTGGTCAGTGATGATCTTATGTAATCCATCCATCACTTTCGTGCGTGCTGCGTCTTCTAAAGATGCGTTCACAATGTACATGATTTCGTATTTTTTCATTCTGTACACCTCCTCATGGTCTCATGGCCCTGCCTCATGTGCAGAGCGGGGAGTAGAGATTTCTACCCGTTTATTGATTATAGCATTGTTGCTTTTGAAATGTAAAGGGATATTTTAAAGTTTTCGTATTTTCTCTTCTTGGATCATCTCATGTCACGCTCAAACGATACCCTTTCTTTCTCGAAGCGTTCCTCATGGCTGCTCACTTAGACTTCCACGCTATCTAGCCTCATTCTCTTCCCCTTAGATAAATCCTTTTTTATCATCGATAGAATTCACTAAAATTTTACCTTTTTTTGCTTATTTATAGTATGATATATAGAAAGATACTCACTCAATGATCGAAATGATGTATAGGCAGGAGGTGTCTTCCATGCAGAAAAAGCTGATTCCCACCATTCTGATACTCTCCCTCATCCTTTCCGGTTTTTTATCTTTAAACGCTATCAGAAACATGCAGGGAAATGCCCGCGTGGTTAATTATACCGGTGTTGTCCGTGGAGCTACGCAACTTCTGGTGAAACAGGAAATGGCAGGCAAAACAAATCATGCGCTTATTCAAAAGCTGGATGGAATCCTAAACGAATTACAAACAGGTGATGGACCAAATGGATTAACACGCCTGGATGATGAAACCTACCAAAAACAGCTGCAGGAGCTTGAAAAAGATTGGGCTGTAATCAAGGAGGAAATTAAAGAAGTCCGCAAAAGTAAGGATACTGCCGAATTACTACGGTTAAGTGAACAGTACTTTCAAGCCTGTGATGATGCCGTAAAAGAAGCTGAAATATATACCGAGCAACGCGTCTCTTCGATCATGCGGATACTGATGGTACAAATTCTTCTTTGTTTGGCAATTGTTGCTTTTGTCGCCGCCATAACTTCACGAATGCGTAAACGCCAACAAGAAATGGAAAAGGTGGAAATTGAGAATCGTAAAAAAAGTGAAGCCTTATCGCTGTTGGCGAAACAATTACAGGCTCCGATGAATGAAATATCCGAAACTTTGTATATTGCCGATTTAGAAACTTATGAATTATATTTTTTAAATGAAGCCGGCCAGCGTTCTTTCCATACAAAAGACTTTTACGGACGCAAATGTTATGAAGTTTTGCAGGGAAGAACTTCGCCTTGTCCGTTTTGTACAAATCCGCAATTGGATGAAGGCAAAATTATCACCTGGGAATTTTCTAATCCCATCTCTTTACGCCATTACCTGTTAAAAGATCGTCTCATTGAGTGGGAAGGACGTAAAGCACGTATGGAAATTGCTTTCGACATGACCGAAAATGAGAAAGAGAAACAACAATTACAGAACATGCTGGATGCGCAAAATATGATCGTCCGCTGTGTTCATCATCTATATGAAAATCAAGATGTCACAAGCAGCATTCATGCCGTGTTACAAGCCGTCGGCAAATTCTTTACAGCGGATTGTACGTACCTTATCAGTATTGATAATCAGATGCCGTTTGCTAATCAAGAATGGTGTGATGCCCATATCGCTTCTCGCAAACAAGATTTTGCTAAACTCCCGCAAGCCGTTATCCATCATTGGCTTTCGGCCTTTAGTGAAAAGGGGAGCGTTATCATCAGTGATCTTGCGGAAATAAATAAGCTCTCTGAAGAAGAATATCAGATATTACAAAACCATAACATCCAACGTATGGTAGCTGTTCCATTAGAAAGTAATCATCAGATCATCGCTGTCTTAGGAGTTGACAATCCAGCTAAGGACATGATGCAAAATATTACTTCGATGTTACAAACCTTGTGTTACTTTATCATGCTGACCATTAAACGAGATCAAGCAGAAAAGAAACTGGCTCATTTAAGCTATCATGATGAATTAACTTCGTTCTATAATCGCAACCGATACATCGAAGATGTAAAACATATCGCGCACTCCCATCAATCCGTCGGTGTCGTTTATCTGGATATCAACGGTTTAAAAGATATTAATGATAAGTATGGACATGCCCGTGGCGATGAGCTTATCATCGAAGCGGCTTTACATATGCGACGTGTCTTCCCACAGGCCGATATTTATCGTATCGGAGGAGACGAATTTGTTATCATATCCACAAACCTGAGCCAAGATGTTTTCCAGCGGCAAGTCCGTGAACTGCGAGGTTCTATCAAAGATCAGGAAATGCTGAAGTTTGCTTTGGGCAGCCGTTGGTCACCACAGGCGGATGGCATCAATGATTTTATTGCCGAAGCAGATGCCTGTATGTATGAAGATAAACGTGTTTTCTATCGGAATCGTCAAAATACAAAGCGTTATCGTCATTATAATGATGAATTGTTGCATCTTTCTGACCCCAACACGTTACAAGCAGAAATAGCTATGCACCATTTTCACGTGTATCTGCAATCAAAAATTCGCTCGACAAGTGGAGAAGCGTTTGGGGCCGAAGCTTTGATACGTTATGAAGACCGTGATGGAACCATAATATCACCAGGGGATTTTATGCCCCTGCTAGCCGAGCATCATCTGATTTCCGTGATTGATTATTACATCTTTGAACGCATCTGTATGCTCATTCGCGAGTGGCTGGATGCCTATGCCACGATTGTCCCGATTTCCGTTAATCTATCCCGTCAAACGATGATCAAAGCCACCTTACTTCAGGATTTATTAGCTATCTGTCAAAAATATGAAGTAGCTCCATCCTATCTGGAAATTGAAATCAGTGAACATGGCGATCATCTTTCTGATAAAGACCTTATAACTTTGATACATGAATTAAAACATCATGGTTTTAGAATATCGTTAGATGATTTTGGTACTGAGTATGCCAATCTGGCATTATTATCCGCTGCTCCATTTGATGTCTTGAAACTAGACAAGAGTATCATCAATGAATTAGACAGTAATCCACGGACGCAAAAAATAGTAACTGCCATCATGAAACTATGTGAAGAATTACATATTACAATTATCGCTGAAGGTATAGAAACACTGCAACAGCTGCAGACCCTCACATCCTGCGGTGTAACACTTGTTCAAGGCTTTTATTACAGCATTCCTTTACCTGTTGATGAGTATCAGCGTAAGTATATGCACCCCAAATCCTAATCACATTTCCCTCCATCCTGTCTTATATTAGTAAGCTGCCACAAGCTTTCTCCAATATAGGGCAGGATGTTTTTTTTAGGATAAATGAAAGAAAACCGCAACTTCTATGAAAGAGAATGATTTTGTGAACTATCTTTTTTTCAAAGTCGGGTGTATAATAAAGAACCATAAGAAATAAGGGGTAAGGTGATGTCATGCAACAGGAGAAAACCAAACAGAAAGGATTAATGACAGAAGGTGTTATATGGAAAGAGTTATTATTATTTTCCGTGCCGCTTTTATTAGGCAATTTATTCCAACAGCTTTATAATGCGGTGGATTCTGTCGTTGTTGGTAATTATATAGGTGCACAGGCCTTAGCTGCTGTTGGCAGCAGTGCTCCCGTTATTAACCTGCTTGTCAGCTTTTTCATGGGGTTATCGGTTGGTGCTGGAGTTATCATCTCTCGTTATTTCGGCGCTCGTAATATGGAAAGCTTACAAGACAGTATCCATACTTCTTTGGCCCTTACTATGACAGCCGGTATCTTTATGACCTTGTTTGGAATCATCTTCTCTCCAACCATATTGCGTTGGATTGGAACTCCATCAGATGTTATGAGCAGTTCTGTTTTGTATCTGCGTATTTATTTTGGTGGTATTCTATCCGTTATGTTGTACAACATGGGCAGTGGTATCCTGCGTGCTGTTGGGGATTCTAAAAATCCATTATATTTTCTGATTGTATCCAGTATCACCAATATCCTGCTGGATCTATTGTTTGTCATCGTGTTTGATATGGGCATAGCCGGCGTAGGCTGGGCGACCTTAATTGCTCAAACCATCAGTGCCGTGTTAACCCTCTTATTACTCATCAAAACGAAACAAGAATATAAAGTCACCTTAAAAAAGATTCGCTTTCATAAAGATAAGTTGATTGAAATCATCCGCTTAGGCTTACCGAGTGGTATTCAAAACGGCGTTGTTTCCTTTTCAAACGTTATCGTGCAAAGTAATATCAATGCCTTTGGCTCTTTAGCGATGGCTGGCTGTGGTGCTTATACCAAGATTGATGGCTTTGCCATTTTACCGGTGATGAGCTATTCTATGGCTTTAACAACCTTTACCGGACAAAATATGGGAGCTAAGAAATATGACCGTGTGAAGCAAGGAGCACGCTCTGGTATCATCATGTCCCTACTCACAACCATCGCCATCTCAGCCTTATTGTTAATATTCGGTGAGCAGGTATTATCCATCTTCTCTGATAATCCTAAGGTTATTTCCTATGGTTTGTATATGATGCATGTATTAGCTCCATTTTATATTTTCCTTGCTATTTCTCATGCCTTTAACGGCATCATCCGCGGTGCCGGTATTACCACGATTCCTATGATTGTCATGATTACTTGCTGGTGTGGAATGCGTATGACCTGGATATTGGCAAGTGTTCCTATCTTCCATGATATCGGAGTTGTCTTTATGGGCTGGCCATTAACATGGGCTGCCAGTGCTTTATGGCTCTTCTTATATTATAAAAAAGGCAATTGGATGAAGCGTTCCATGTATTAACAAGTCTACTTACATTCAGAAAAAAAGCTGATGTTTCTATGTTTCTTACCAATAAAGGTATTACATATACATCAGCTTTTCTTTTGCTTATTTTAAATAATTATTGCTTATGAATTTTATAGGCAGTGCCATTATGAATTTACTCTTCAATACCATATTCACGTTCTAAATATTCATCATAGCTCATGCGGCGATCAATGATGCCATCCTCGCGAATTTCAATAATACGGTTTGCGATTGTTTGAATGAATTGATGGTCATGAGAGGTAAAGACCATCTCTCCCTTAAAGTTAATTAGGCCATTGTTTAAAGCCTGAATGGATTCCAGATCCAGATGGTTGGTAGGATCATCCAGCAACAATAAATTCGGTGCTTCCAACATGCTTTTTGATAACATACAACGAGCACGTTCGCCTCCGGATAACACATTGACAGGTTTTAAGGCTTCTTCCCCACTAAACAACATTCTTCCTAAGAACCCGCGAATATAACTCATATCATCAATACTCGTGTACTGGCTCAGCCAGTCACAAATACTTTCTTCCCCTTCAAAATAAGCAGCATTATCATCAGGGATATAGCTTGGTGTAATAGTTTGTCCAATTTCTACTTTCCCATTATCCGGTTCTATTTCTTTTGCCAGAAGTTTTAATAATAATGAAGTTTGCAAAGGATTGCCGATCAGGGCAATCTTATCCCCATTCATTAAAGAAAACGAAATGTTATGCAAAAGTTCTTTCCCTTCAATCGATGCACAAAGATCTTCGACAAATAAAATGGCTTTTCCTGATTCACGTTCCGGCTTAAAATCCACGAAAGGATATCTTCTGGTAGATGGCTGTAAATCATCCAGCGTAATCTTATCTAAGATTTTCTTACGTGAAGTTGCCTGTTTCGATTTTGCGGCATTCGCTGAGAATCGGGCAATAAAGGCTTCTAATTCCTTAATCTTTTCTTCTTTTTTCTTGTTTGCATCTTTCATCTGTTTTGCCAGCAGCTGACTGGATTCATACCAGAAATCATAGTTACCGCTGTAAATCTTAATCCCTCCGAAATCCACATCGGCGATATGTGTACATACCTTGTTTAAGAAATGACGATCATGCGATACGACGATGACGGTACTTTCATAATTGATCAAAAAATGCTCCAGCCAGGCAACGGATTTTAAATCTAAACCATTGGTAGGCTCATCTAACAACAGTGTATTTGGCTTGCCAAACAATGCCTGCGCTAACAGAATCTTAACCTTTTGTGCAGGCGTCATGGCTGACATCAATTCTTGATGTAAGCTTACCGGTATATCCAGCTGTTCCAAAAGATTGGCTGCTTCACTTTCCGCATTCCAGCCATCAAGATTCGCAAATTCTTCTTCTAATTCTCCGGCTTTTACTCCATCTTCATCGGTAAATTCGCCTTCTTTTGTGTACAAGTATTCTTTTTCTTTCATGATGGCATATAAGCGTTCATTTCCCATCATCACGGTTTCTAACACCGGAAATTCTTCAAACTTGTAATGATCCTGTTCCAGTGTAAAAACCGTTTCATTCGGTCCGGTAAAAACATCTCCGGTATCCGGCTTTAATTCACCACTTAACACTTTTAGAAAAGTACTTTTACCGGCTCCATTTGCGCCAATTAACCCATAGCAATTACCATCCGTGAATTTTAAATTTACATCCTTATATAATGTGCGTGCACCAAAACGCACGCTCACATTGTTTGTCCCTATCATATAGAACCTCCATTTTTCATGCCTGTGCATTATAGCATGTGTCTTTCAGAAATACAAATACACAAAAAAAATGCTTATGCTTCTCTTAAAAAAAGATGCTCCGTTTTTAATGTTTCAACATTATGTTTTCTATGATTCTTCATATTCTTTGTATCGTAGATATGCGATGGTTTTGATAGCCCTGCTTGTACTTATTGGTTATCATTTGATATTTCCTTATTGCCCTAAACTTTTTTCTTCGTTAAAAAGAGAACGACCATCCATCGTTCCCTTTCATATCCTATGATTTCATATAACTATTTCCTATGGAATCAGCAAGCAAATAGAATATGCTGCATGCGCAATCGTCCACATCCAAAAGACTTCATCAAATAGTGATTCCTAAAGCTCAGTTTTCTATTTCCCTGCAATATCTTCAATTGTCGTAACCTTCATATTCCCATAACTGCCTTCTACCACATACACTTCATGATCCCCACAAAGTTCCATGATCTGTGCATCATCACTAGCTTGCAGCTGTTTTTGATATGCCTTGTGATACGCTTTTAAAATCGCACTTGTTCGAAAAGCTTGTGGTGTTTGTGCCTGATATAAAGTAGCGCGCTGCGGAGTCGTTTTCACCTTTCCATCCTCCACTACTTTAATCGTATCTTTCACCGGCATCATGAGCAAACAAGCATCATGCACTTGTAAGCTTTCAACAATACGATCAATACAATCCATGGTCAGCCACGGTCTTGCCCCATCATGAATCAATACATGTTCACACATCACCGCTTTCAAGCCATGATACACAGAATCTTGACGAGTTGCCCCACCTTGTACAAACACGATGTTCCCTTGTGTACATAGCTTCATAAAAACTTCGATATCTTCCTTACTGGCCACTACGATAATTTGATGACACCGTGTATCCTTTTGAAAGACCTGGATGGTTTCTTCTAAAATCGTATGTCCGTTTTTTAATTTAAATAGCATTTTATTATACCCCAAACCCATCCGGCTGCCGCTGCCTGCTGCTACGATAAGTGCTGTATATTCTATCATATTCTTAGCCTCCCGCTTTTCATTGTATGATTGCCTATGGCGTTGATTTTTCACAATTATATCATATATGTAATCTATTTTTAAAAAGAATATTGCAAAAGCTATGCTATAATGATACCAGATGTTAAAATCAAGGTATCATATACATAGAAAGAGGGATAAAGATGTATAAAGAACGTAGAAAAGCCTTAGCAAGCGCTCTTCCGGATACAGCAATTGCTTTGGTATGTAGTGGAAAAGCCCCTTACAAAGTCGGTGATGAAAAGTATGATTTCTCAGTTGATCGCAGCTTTTATTATTTAACCGGATTAGATAAAGAGAACATGGTACTTGCCATCATCAAAGTTGAAGGACGTGTAAGTGAGTATTTATTTATTGAACGTTATGATGAAGAATTGGCAAAATGGGTAGGCGGCAGAATCATGCCTGAGGATGCCGCAAACATCTCCGGTATCCAGGAAATCTATTGGCGTGAAGAAGCCATGGATACCATAGGAAGTGTCTTATCACGTTATTTTAGTGGTTATGCAAATGTTGATGTATATGCGGATTTCACGAAACAAGAAGCTGAACAGGCGGATAGTGAAGCGCATATTTTTGCACGTAGTTTACTGCAAAGATATCCACACATCGTTTTACATGATCTGGCAGGATACATCAGTGCACTGCGTTTGGTTAAGGATGAAGATGAATTGGCAAAATTACAAAAAGCCATTGCGGTGACAAAGGAAGCCATTGAAAATATGATGGCTCATGCGCATGCTGGCATGGGAGAATACGAATTGGAAGCTTATTTTGATTTCGTCTTAAAATCAAATAACTGTCTGCATTCTTTCCCATCCATTGTGGCAGGAGGCAAAAATGCAACTATCCTACATTATCAGGAGAATAGTCAAAAAATCAAAGACCGCTCTTTGGTTTTATGCGATTTAGGGGCAGCTTATTCTTATATGAATGCCGATATTACACGCACCTTCCCGATAAATGGGAAGTTCACAAAACGCCAACGTCAAATTTATGACATTGTTTTAACAGCTAATAAGATGATCATGCAGATGGTAAAACCAGGTATAACCTTACGTGATTTAAATAATGAATTGATTAAATTTTATCATCAAGAATTAAGTAAACTTAATTTATTAAAACATGGAAAAAGTGTTGCCGATTATTATTGGCATGGAGTTTCCCACATGCTTGGCCTAGAAACACATGATGTCACCTTGCCAAACTATAAACTGCAGCCTGGCAATGTCTTTACAATTGAACCCGGCTTGTATTTAGAGGAGGAAGGCATTGGCATACGCATTGAAGATAATGTGCTGGTGGTGGAAGATGGCTGTATCAACTTAAGCAAAGATATTATCAAAGAACCGGATGAAATTGAAGCCTTTATGGCGGCTCATGCCAAATAAATCCTACGTGCAATCGTTAAGAAAGGGGTATACACATGAAAAAAATTTATGCAGAATTTAAAGAATTCATCATGCGTGGAAACGTGCTTGACTTGGCTGTTGGTGTTATCATCGGTGGTGCTTTTCAAAAAATCATTGGTTCTTTGGTGAATGATATCATCATGCCAATCATTACGATGATTACCGGTGGCATTGACTTTTCCAACTGGTTTATCGCCCTGGATGGCAACACGTACACTTCTTTAGCAAAAGCACAGGAAGCAAATGCATCTACCTTGAATTATGGTGTCTTTTTAACAGAGGTCATTAACTTTCTCATCATGGCCTTTGTAATCTTCATGATGGTCAAAACAATGAACTCCTTAGCGCGTAAAGCCCTTCGAAAAAAAGAAGAAGAAGCAGAAGCACCTACGACAAAAATTTGTCCTTTCTGTAAATCAGAAATCGCTATCGAGGCTACACGCTGTCCACATTGTACCAGTGCATTGCCTAACGAAGAAGAGGCAGCTGATGAAGTGGCAAGTGAATAGACGAATAACTTTCTGAATGAACATAAATACATCAAAAGAAAACTGGAACTTCCTATCGTAAGACATTCTGCTTATAGGATTGTTTCCAGTTTTTTATTTCTGATTTTATTTATTTTTACGATGCTGAATGTGATAACTACAGCTCATCAACAAACGATTTGGTAAAAAGCGTGTCGCGATATAAGAGGCTTTCATCAACATGCCGGGAATGATCAGTAACTTTTTTTCTAACATACGGCGTATGGCAATTGCAGCTACCTCTTCGCTTGTTTTTCCATCCATTAAAAACTTAACATTTGCCACCTTATCGAATTCGGTTCTCACCGGTCCCGGGCATAATACCGAGATGGAAACATGACTGCCTTTTTTCTGCAGCTCTTTCCATATCGCCATCGACAAGCGAAGTACATAGCTCTTGGTCGCATAATAGGTTGCCATCAACGGTCCCGGTAAAAAAGCGGCGGAGCTGGCTACATTTAAGATATAGCCTTTATCACGACGAATAAAATCCTTTAAAAAGAGCTTGGTAAGAATATGCACCGCCTGTATATTAGTTTGCACCATCTGTAAATCTTTATCTAACTCCGTTTCATGAAATTCCCCATAATCTCCAAAGCCGGCATTATTGATCAGAATATCAATAGGTTCATGGACAAAGCGTTGGTATAACGCTTCACAGTTCTCACGTTTTGAAACATCTAAAACAACCACTGTAACATGTACTGGTAATTCCTTTTTTAGTTCCATCAAACGTTCTTTTCTTCGTGCAACCAGAATCAAATCAACTTTGGCCTTTGCCAGAACTCTGGCCATATCTCTTCCAATCCCACTGCTGGCGCCGGTAATTAATGCTTTCATAACATCACTTCCTTATGTCTTTACTATAGCACATTTTTTCGGTTATAACGCTCATTTCCTTCTAGGTTTAGAAAAAGGAGGTTAGACCTCCACGAGATGCTGTTTTAGTTTTCTGGTTACTTCTTCCATGGATGTGCAAGAAGAAATCACTTCTTTAATCTTTGTATCCGCTAAAGTCTTATTCCATTGTTTTAAGACATTATGAACGATGTGCAATTTATCTTCCTGCTTCAGATCATGAAACCAGAAGATTTCATCAATGACGCTTAAAAATGATGCAGGCAACTGTCGAGATAAGATTTGTTCCAGACTTTGGGTTTCTTGAAAATGCAATTCATTGCCACTTGTTAGCGTGAAATCACCATTCAAGATCATGATACAATGACGCAGATCCACCTTGTAAATATCATGTTCCATATACCCTTTTTCAATGGATTGACGTAAGAATTGCAGCTGTGCTTCATGCGCCATATGCAAATTCATGATACATACGATCGTATAGGGATTGCGTCTTAGTAAAGATAAATTATGCGCAAAGTTTTGTTCAAAGGCTGCCATATCAAAAGTTACCATATCTTCCTGATTAAAATAAGTGCGGTTAAATTTTTGCATCAGTGTCTTCTTCCCAACCCCGGGATTTCCTAAAAACAGCCAAACCCCTAAAGGACGTTGGGTAATCACGCCCTGCTCGATCCATTGTAACTGGGCAATCAATTTATCAATAACTTCTTCCTGTCCAATCAAGGATTCTTGCAGCTGCGCCTTTAACAATTGTACACGATCAACACTGGCAAGCGGAATCGCTGTAAGCTTTTCCACAACATCTTTAACCATTTCTTCATTGACTTGATGCGTATTGCTCGCTTTCGCACTGACACAGGATAAATCTAATACATCAATCGCTTTATCCGGAAACTTACGCTGTGGCATATAATAGTCACAATACGCGACGATTTTCGCTAAGATATCCATCGGAATATGCACCTGATGAAAATCCTCATATTCTTTTACCTTAACCTTTAACATTTCCAATGTTTCGCTTTGATTTGGTTCTTTGATCGTGATAATTTGGAAACGTCGTTCTAAGGCTCGATCTTTTTCGATATATTTTTCATATTCTTCCACTGTTGTAGCACCGATACATTTAATCAGTCCACGCGCAAGATATGGCTTTAATACACTGGATACATCAATGCTGCCTTCTGACTTACCTGCACCAATCATCTGATGGATCTCATCAATAAAAAGGATCACATTCGGATATTTCTCTAACAGGCGAATAATATTTTGCAATTTCTCTTCAAAATCACCGCGATATTTCGTTCCTGCTACTAATGAATTCAGATGCAGTTCATAAATACTGGCATTGCGTAAGGATGGCACCTGATTTGCCTGTATCATCCCAGCAAGCTTTTCCACTAATGCGGTTTTCCCCACACCGGGTTCTCCGATCAATAATGGATTCGCCTTATCTTTTCTTGACAATACCGAAATCATAAAAGAAAGTTCTTTATCTCTACCTATAATATCCTGATTTAAACCACAGGTATTTAGATTCCGTAATTCATTTACTTTATCCAATTCATTACGTCCCCCATGTTCCATCTGCATCAGCAATACATTCTCATCAATATCATAGCGATGCAAGATTTCCGTAGCCACACAGCTTGCTGTCTGCAGCAGTGCTAAGGATAAGGATTGTACGTCCATCACTTTCGCTTTTTTATGCTGTGCAATCTGCATGGCACGCTCTAAGATATCATCGACGACCTGGGTGATCTGGATTTCATCCACACTTTGATCACGCAAGCCAAATAGTACCATTAAATCTTCTTTCATCTGATAGTAACAAACACCCTGTGCACTGATTAACTGACATAACTGAGTCTCACTATCTTTTAAGATTGCCAGTAATAAATGCTCGCTTCCTATATAGTTGTTTCCCATATCACGCGCCTCTTCACCTGCGCTTTTCATGATATTTGTCACCTGTTTATTTAAACGATATTTCATATCTTCACCATCCGTTTCCATATAGCATATGATTTCTCTTGGTTGCTTTTGTTAGTATGGACTGCCAAATTCATTTAAAACGCAAGAAAGAAGTCTAAATCTTTCGATATCTTTATTGTATGAATTCAAGAGAAAGGATATGATAAACTCATAGAGAGGTATGAATGAATATGAACATAAAAGATTATGCAAAAAAGATAAACAAGGAAGCCATCTATTGTTGCTATGACACTTATATGGAAAATCCGAAAGAAGATGAAAAAGGTGATTGATGATGAATTGGCGAATCATCACCTTATCGCCAGCATGAAACTATTTCAAGCATAATAAAATAAAATTTACAAAGTAAAAGACTGCTCACCGATGTGATATGATTCCACCTCCGTGGAGGGTTTGTCAAGAAAAGTGTGTAAGTAAAATTGATTAAGACATCTATTTAAGAT
>NZ_JAJCPX010000045.1:0-20271 GCF_020563125.1 Longicatena sp. 210702-DFI.1.196
CTTTGCGGACATTTAAGAAGATATAAAAAGATAGTTAAAAAGATATATATAATTTTATCTGAAAGTTGCTAATTGATATTTTTCAGTCGTTATTGCATCTTTTTCCCCATTTTGTTTGGCTAACGTTTCACTTTTCTTACGTAACTCTTTTTCAGCCTGTAAAAATGCTTTGTCAAATGCCGATCGATAATTACTATCTTTGTATTTATACTTTATATTTTTTAAGTTTCTGTTTGGCTCCTTTATCTTAGCTGCATAACCTTCTTTTTTACCAATAGCTTTATAATCAATTTTTGGCTTAGTGACCGTTGGCTTGCTCGTGGTATAACTATTTGTCGTTGTATTCGTAGACGGTTTCGTTTGATTGCTAGATGAATTCGAACTAGATGCAGAGCTATTACCATTATGACAATGGTATTCTCCATATGCCAATCCCCATTTTTCACAATTGGTACGACAGGTGTGACAACCATTTCCATCAGTTCTTCCCGGATGTGCTTTCACCGCCTGTGTAGCGCCAAGCAGCGTAGCTGAAAGCATTGCTGCGAATAATACTTTTTTCTTCATTTCTTTCTCCCTCTGAAATTTCTATTCTTTTTGATTCTAATCTATTATACAATTATTCATTACAGATAGGAATGTAAAGGGTTTCTTTATACATAATTTCACCTGTTTATTTATTAACACCTATTATTTATACATGTATATGTAGATCAAACGTTTATCAATTACTGTTTTGTCTATGTTATACAAAAACATCCGCCATTGAGTTCTTCGTTTCTAAAAGAACTACTTAAGTGAAATAGAAAAGAGAACATAAGCCTTACATACCACACAGCTTATGTTCTCTAATATTCCTATGCTCTTATCTATCCTGTACCGCTTTAACAATTGCCTTTGCGTTGATGCCATACTTTTCAAATAAAGCTTGTGCATCGCCACTTTCTCCAAAGGTATCCTGTACACCGATATGTTTTACAACACAGGCATGCGCACTGCTTGCCACAACATCCGATACTGCACTTCCTAAACCGCCAATCACACTATGCTCTTCACAAGTGATGATCGTATCATGGGTTTTTGCCAATTCTTTTATTAAGGCGGTATCTAATGGTTTTATGGTTGAAATGTTTACCACAGTAGGGGCTTCCTCCAACATAGCAGCTGCTTTTAAAGCTTCTTGTACCATCATACCACTCGCCACTAAGGCAACCTTTTTCCCCTTACGTAAAACATTGCCTTTCCCAATTTCAAATGTATAAGATGCATCATATACACTCTCTACTTTGCCTCTGCCAAGACGAACATAACAAGGTCCATCTATGTTAGCTACTGCTCGAATAGCCTGTTTGGTTTCCTCTTCATCACAAGGCTGAATCACTGTCATTCCCGGAATCACACGCATTAATGCCAGATCTTCATTACACTGATGACTAGCACCATCTTCCCCTACACTTAGACCTGCATGGGTAGCGCAAATCTTCACATTTAGATGAGGATAACCAATGCTGTTACGAATTTGTTCAAAGGCTCTTCCTGCCGCAAACATCGCAAAGCTGGACGCAAAGACGATATACTTGCTTGCCGCTAAACCTGCCGCAATGCCCATCATATTTCCTTCCGCTATACCAACATCAAAATGACGCTGTGGACAAACCTTTTTCGCTTCGCTTGTTTTGGTACTTCCTGCCAGATCCGCATCTAAAACAATAACTCGCTCATTCTCTTGTATGAGCTGTGCCAACGCTTTTCCATAGGCCTCTCTTGTTGCACACTTTGCCATTATGCCTCACCTCCTAATTCCTTTATTGCTTGTTCATACTGTTCTTTATTGGGGGCTGTTCCATGCCAGCCTGCTTGATTTTCCATGAAGGACACGCCTTTTCCTTTCACGGTATTGGCAATGATGGCTGTTGGTCTTCCCTTATTTTCTCTAGCTTTTGATAAAGCCGATAAGATTTCATCCATCGCATGACCATCTACCGTCAAAACATGGAAATGAAATGCCTTAAATTTTTCTTCTAAAGAATCAACATTCATAACCTTTGCCACCTCACCATCAATCTGCAAACGGTTATGATCAACGATGACACATAAATTATCCAGCTGATACTGTGCAGCTGCCATGGCAGCCTCCCAAACTTCACCTTCCTGACATTCTCCATCGCCCAATAACGCATAGACACGATGATGGTTTTGGGCAAGCTTATTGCCCAGTGCCATGCCAACAGCTGCAGAGATTCCTTGACCTAATGAGCCAGTTGACATATCAACACCGGCAACATATTTCATGTTGGGATGTCCTTGTAATCGTGAGTTTATCTTGCGAAATGTCAATAATTCACGTTCATCAAGAAGTCCTTTTTCACACAATACCGCATATAACAAAGGAGATGCATGTCCTTTACTTAAGACGAAACGATCACGATCGATGCTGTTTACATTCGCTTCTGTGATATCCATCTCTTGAAAATATAATGCCGTCACAAGATCTGTTGCACTCAGACTTCCACCCGGATGTCCACTTTGTGCCGTATAGACCTGTTTTAAAATATGCTTACGTATTTGTCTGGCATGTTCTACTAATTCCTGTTTATCCATAACTTACCTTCTTTCTTGTTGTCATGTTGTTATACATATACTTCCTCATGATACACCTGTTTATAAAGGAAGAGCTGAAAGATGCTTCCAGCTCCTAAGATTATTTTTCAATGGCTTTACGAATACGGCTGGTAACTCCCTTTAGGTTGTAGCATTCGGCATACTGCTGTAAAGGACGTTTGATGTGATCAACAACAAAGCGCTGTCCATCGATATGGAATTTTGCCAAATTCGCATAAAGCTGCTGTAATTCTTTTTTTACATCTTCATCATTGAATGCATAATGACCGGAGATATCAAGAATTTCTAAGGATAATGCTTCATCTTTTAAGATATCCTCTACCTGTAGATTACGCTGTTCTCCCATCATCCATTTTCTCCAACGTTCTGTTTTGATTGCTTTTACCAACAAAGTATTTCTTAAATCCGAAGTTTCATCAAGCAAACCTTCCTCTTCTAAGATTTTTTCTACATCACACAGCTTTAAGTAAGCACGGGTTTCTTCTGTACCATACTGTGGGGCTACATTGCTGGCAGTTACATTTGCCGGAATATGTTCCAGTAAGGTTACATCATCCAAATAATCCGCATTATGTTCCTTAAGTCCTACACCATATTGTTTCGCCATCTGTGCTAGGTCATAGGCGTTATGGAAATTATAGGTTCCTACCTGTTCTGTTTTTCTTGTTAACGTACCTGTCTGACCAACGATGAAAGTTGGCATTGGTAATCCTTTGGCAGTTAATTCTTTTTCCAGCTTTTCGATAAATTCATGATACTTTTCTGTCGAAGTTAAACCACCATTGGTTTCCTCTGTACCAACTTCATAGCCAATTTCCGGTAAGCCGCGTTTTTTACGTTCTTCTTCACAATAGGCAATTAAATCAACCGTACGACTTAATACCACATCCAAAGGAATGACTTTACCAATTTCAAATGGGTCCTTCGTTGGGTCGATCATCAATAAATCAAAACCATTTTCAATATCAGCTAAGTAAGACTGACGAGCTAATTTCATTGCTTCTTCTTCTGGCAGGTGGGCATTACGCTCATTATCTCTTTGCCAAGGTCCACCATGATCACGACACAAATAGTACAAACCATCAAAGCCTACTTCATTCGCAACCTTGCGAATATCTTCATTAAAACGTTTCTGATCCCAGCCATTCACATAGCCGCCACCTAACGCATCGGCATCTACCTGATTACGACTGGCAATGAACATCAAAGGGAAATCATAATCTCTAGCGATTTCAAAACTTGCCTGTAATAAATTAGGTGACATTGGCCCTATGCCTAATAACGTTGCACTATCTCCTGAATCTTGTAATTTTAATAGTCCTTCCACTACTTTTTTAATTGGTAACTTTTCCATATCTTTCTTCTCCTCTTTTTACCTATTTTGTATGTTTCACCGTTACGCTTGATAAGCATATGCTTATTTGTATAAATATGCTTTCCCAACGGTGTTTAACAGACGCATCTTATTAGCGATGACACTTCGCGCCGCCTGAATGGCCGAAGGAAATATCGCATTTGGCTCATATGCATCTGGATGAAGCGCTAAATATCTTTTTGTTTCAGTAAAGAATGCTGTTTTTACATCACTGGAAATATTGATCTTACAAATTCCTAAGGCGACGGCCTGAGTTATCTCTTCATCCGGGTTGCTGCTGCCTCCATGTAATACCAAAGGGATGTTCACCTGTTCGCGAATGGCTTTTAAAACATCCAGCCTTAACGTTGGTTTATAATTTGTGGGATAAATGCCATGGGCAGTGCCAATCGCAACTGCTAAAGTATCCACACCTGTTTTATCCACAAATGTTTTCACCGCTACCGGATCACTATATTGAATGTCACTGACATGCTCCTTGCTAATCGCACCTATCGTTCCTAATTCAGCTTCCACGGATACATGCTGAGGCTTTACAAGCTCACAGATATCCTTTGTTCGCCGGATGTTTTCATCTAGAGGATACGAGGATGCATCGATCATGACGGAAGTGAAACCACAACGCAATGCTTGCAATATCTGTTGGCGATTAGCGCCATGATCCAAATGGATGACACAGGGAACACTTGTCGTATGGGCAACCTCCAGAACCGTTTTCATAAAAGGTTCTTTCAAATAGGCAAGCTCATCAGGATGAATCTCATAAATCACAGGTGCTTGTAAGGCTTCACTTTCTTCCTTCACAGCATTTAATATTTCCAGACTGCCGATGTTGAAGGCAGGAATCGCGAAATGATGTTTTTGTGCGATTGTTAACAGCTCTTGCATATTCATCAGCATATCTTTATTCTCCTTTTCGATTCCTATGAATTTCATTTTGTTTCTTTGCCTCATCTTCCAAATGATGAAGATATTGAACAATTTTCATGCGATACAAATGTCCTTTCAGAAAGCTTAGCAATCGAATACCGAAATGCACATCATGCAGTTTTTCTTGATAGATGATACAGGTATAGTTTTCATCCAATGGCTGTAAGCGATAAGAAATTGTCTGTGTATATTTAGGGTATTGGCTCTTTACCTTGTAATATTGTGCTTCCTGTAGTGCTTCTATTGTTACCGGAATGCGATATTCCTTATCATGAAACTTTAGCTTTTGAGTATACGAATAGCCCTGATGCAGCTGGGCAGGACGCTTCGCAAGCTTCACCTGTTGTTTGATATCCTTTTGCAGCTCTTTTAATAAAATGCGATAGATAGCTGCCGCATTTACATGGACATTTACTTTCACTTTCATATTCATCTTTCCTCATCACTTGGCTCTTAGGGGCAAGAATTACTTATTTTTTAAACGTACATACCATGAACAAATTTCCTTTAACAAATCCTCTTGATAAGAGAAACCGCATATTTGATGAACCGCTTCAATGATGCCTTTTTCTTGAATGAGCATCTGCATCTGCATAGCAGCTTCATCCGTTTTTTCATCATAAAGCAAACCATACGCAATCGCTTGTACGATATGTTCATAAGGTAAGTGATGCGCTTTACACATACGGGCACTGCCACATAAGCGATCATCATAGCTAAGCTTACGCAGTGGATCTTTTCCTACCCGATAAACCGTATCCGGCATATCTCCTTTTGCTTTCGGAAAGACACTTAACTTATCCAACTGCTCTTCACTGATGGGATACTGTTGCAGGATACCGGCACGTATTTCTTTGGTAACTTCCTGAATAAAGGCTGCTCCATCTTCATCTTCCAATAGTTCATTAATGGTCGTATAACCTCGATACCAACCAAGATAAGCACTGGCTGCATGAGGACCATTCACAAGGAATACTTTAATATCCTTTAACATGGCGATATCATCACATAACTCTAACCACTCAATATCTGCGATATCAATCGTTAATGGCGGTTGTATCAATAAGGACAAGACTGCCGTTGAACGAATGTTTAGCGAGCGATGATCATCGGCATCGGTACTGCGGCGAATGATAGTATCCCGTATGACGACCTGATGCATAAACCAGGACAGCAGCTCTTCGTTCATATCTTTTACAAAGGCATCTTGAATCATTGGTATCATGCCGTTTTTATTTGTTAAACAAAGCATGCTCAGCTTTTGATTGGGATTTGTCTTTGCCCGCATCTTAAAGATTTCTTTTACATATGCGATAGCCTCAGGAAAATCTTGGGGATAGATGCTAAGAAACAAGAGATCGGCATATACGATGGCATGGCAATCCTGTGGCTCTAGCAGGGTTTCATATGCCTCATAGCCGCTTACCTCATGTTCTTCTATGCACTCCTTGCGATAGACCTGCACATGGTAACTGCCTGTTTCATTTAGTTTTTGGATAACACCGGCATCTTTATCTAAAAATGTTGTATGCCAGCGTGGTGCATTGGCAAGGGTTTCTCCAAGAAACCCCTTTCCCAATCTACCTGCACCAAGAATGACTGCATTTGCCATAAGATTCCCCTATTTCGTTTCTACCGCTTTGGCTTCTGCTTTCTTTTTCTTATCCTCTAAATTCGGTTTGATAAACATCAATGCAATGGCTGTCACAACGACACCGATTGCCATATCTAAGGTGTATAACAGCGGCTTGCTGGTAGCTGCTACAACGATCATACCGCCATGAGGAACATAACAGTCAATTGCATGCATCATTGCTAAGCCGGCACCTACCGCACTACCTAAACAGATTGCTGGCAATACATGTTTGATATCCTTAACAGCAAATGGAATTGCCCCTTCGGTAATACCAATCAATCCCATAAAGGCTGCGGTAATACCTAATTGTTTTTCAGCATCATCATATTTTTTACGTGAAATGAATGTTGATAAAGCTAGTCCAAGTGGAGGAATGGCAACCGCAACACGGAAAGCACCGTTTGGTCCATAAATACCTTCTGCCATCAATGCCATGGTAAATGCTGAAGCTGTCTTATTAATAGGTCCACCCATATCAAAGGCTGTCATCAATCCAATAACGATTCCTAACAGGATAGCGCTGCCGCCCTGCATATTGCTTAACATCGTGGTCAAGGCTTTCATCAAAGCACCTAATGGACCAACTAAGATATACATATAAGCTAAACAGCAAATCAGTGTTGATAGAATAGGAATGATCAAGACTGGCATGATGCTTTTAATGGTTGTGTTCACCTTCCATGATTTGATCCATTTGCATACATAACCAACAAAGATACCCATGATCATCGCACCTAAGAAACCGGTAGATACACTATTTTCACCAACGGGATTGTTAGCGATATAACCGGCAATCATACCAGGTGCTAAGCCCGGTTTCCCAGCTAGTGAATAAGCGATATAACCAGCTAGCATAGGAATCATCATGGCCATACCGGCAGAACCAATCGTATTCAAATTCTGCATGAAAGGATTGGTGACTTTCATTCCTTCGGCACCGGCATCTCCGGTTGCTAAGGCGATGGCTAAGAAGACACCACCGATAACAACGGCTGGAAGAAAATATGAAACACCGGTATTAAACGCCTTTACCAAATCTTTTCCAATATTTTTAAACATAGGATTTCCTCTCTTTCCTCTTCTTTAGAGCTTTTCTGCCTGATCAATGATCTCAGCAGGATTTTTGATTACTACAGAAGGATCAATCGTGATGACCTTGCCTTCCTCTTCTTTTTCTTCAAAACGTTCTTCCCCTTCGATACCGATGGCTACTGCCAAAATGACAGCATCTGCACTGGCGATATCATCTTCCTCCAGTTCATTTTCAATACCCATGCCCCCTTGGGTTTCTACCTTGTAGTCATAACCTCTTTTCTTACATTCCTGTTCAATGGCTTCCTGTGCCATGTACGTGTGCACAATACCTGTGGTACATGCGGCAACGGCAACGATTTTCATTTCTTTTTCCTCCTATCGTTTATTCCTCTTCTAATACGGAAATACAGTCATAAAATGCTTCACTGGTTTTCGCATCTTGTAATTGTTGGCGAAAATCCGCTTTGATCAAATGGCGACTTAGCATTGCCAATATTCGCAAATGCTCTGCATTACGGCTTGCTAATGGAACTCCAATCATAAAGATCAAATTTACCTGTTCCTCATCCCATTGCAAAGGATGATTCAGCTTTAAACAAGCCACGAAGGTATCCTTAACCGCATCACTTTCGCCATGCGGTATGGCAACGCTGTAGCCAATGGCTGTAGATACTACTTCTTCGCGTTTCAAAACAGCCTCAACATAACTTTTTTTATCGGTAATCTTACCCGCTTTATCCGCAAGGTCCGCAAGATAAGAAATGACTTCCCTTTTATCTTGAAACTGTTGATCACTGACGTTTACTATCTCCTTTGTAAACACATGTTTCACCTCTTTTCCTTCGGTATGGCAACCATCACTTGCATACTCCCTTGCAAGGTGTAGCGCTTGGCAAGTGATGTGACAATGAGATTATCTCCCGCTTTGACATCCAGTGTTTCCTGCTTGGTTTCAAGTAATCCCTGACCCTGAAGAATCGTTAACAATGCATAGCTTTCATTTACGATGTCCACAGCTTCCTGTATCTGATATTGACGAATGGTGAAGATGTCATTGTCACAATACGTAATACAGGTAAAGGCTTTTTCTTTTTGTATTGTAGGAGTAAGTGGGGCATCTTTATGAGGGATGCATACGACATCTGCTGCCTTGGCAATTTGCAGAGGTCGTTTATTTCCGAAAGCATCCGTATTGTCATAATCGTAAATGCGATATGTGATATCAGAATTTTGTTGAACCTCATACACAAGCATCTTTCCTTCACATCCATGTAAGATACCGGCAGGAATATACGCAGCATCTCCATCATGAATTGGTTTGCGTATTACCAAATCATCAATTTCACCCTGGGCAATACGTTGCAAGAAGGCTTCTTTGGTTTTGGCCGTATGCCCATAGATGAGCTTTGTGTTCGGTGCTGTTTTCAGATACAAACAGAATTCACTTTTTCCTGTGGCATGTTCATGTGCTTGTGCATAAGCATCATCGGGATGTACCTGTAAGGATGGAGAGGATGATACATCATTCATCTTGATTAACAAGGGAAAGTGTTCCTGTTTACTATTAGCAAACAACTCACGATGCTGTTCATACACTTCGCTCAAACGCATATCTTGAAAAGGTTCTTGTAAGATTCTGCTTTCTCCATGTTCATGGGCACTGATCATCCAATATTCACCAATGCGTTGATGGGTATCTTGGGCTAAACCCAAATATTCAGCAATCTGCGTACCGCCATATGCTTTCTCTTTCATCATGGATTTCAGTTTCAGAATTTCCTTGCTCATTGTCTTGCGCTCCTTTCTTACGCCCCTATTGTAAAAGGGGAAATTTTTTTGCGAAATACCAACTCTTTTCTACAACTTCCGGAAATAAAAAAACACCGGCAATTACCGGCACCATGCTTTCCCCTATAGGGGAAAGATTTCAAGAAATTATGCTGTATTTATGCAAAAACTCCCTTTAAATGTCATAAAAAAATGTTATGATAGTGATACTGCACGTGTTCGTGTATCTTTTTTTCCACAACATCTGGAAAGAGTTTGCAATAGCCGATTCCAAGATTTCATCTTATGATATCTTAGGGATTTCTCTATTCCTTATTCTGAAAGGAGAATCACAATGAAATCATCGAAATTAACGCTGTTTCTTAATCTTCTGCTGGAAGAAGAAGACTTCCACAAGACCAGCTACTATGCCGAAAAGCTCATGGTATCCAGCAAAACCATCTCCAATTATATCAACGATTTACGCTACTATATGCGAAATCATCAGGTAGCGTTAATTTCACGCCATGGTGTTGGCATACGCTTAGAAGGCAGTATGGAAGAGCGCGCAAAGCTACGTGAAGCGATACAGCAGGATTTAGATGAAACACCCACAAGTAAAAATCGTCAACATAAAATTCTTGAAAAATTATTGATGAAAGATGAATGTGTGTCGGTGCGTCGTCTGTCGGATGCCTATTGTGTCAGTTCCACTTCCATCGTGAAAGATTTGGAGAAAATCGAACAGCATCTTTCGCAACAGGATCTTTATTTACAACGTGATAAAAGCGGGACCCGCATCATCGGTAAGGAACAGCGGATTCGCAGTGCCAAGCGGAAGTTTATTTTCAATGAACTCATGGCCTTGTCGCAACAAGATAAAGTCATTGACCGCAAGACTTGTCAGGCAATCTTATCTCGTTATGTGGATGAAGAAAGTCAAAACATCAGTCGTCAGATGATTCAGATGGCACAGGATAAATTAAATTTTCATCTGGATACCAATTACTATAATCAGATTTTTGTCACCTATGCGATCTTTATCTCAAGAATTCGCAAAGGTTATGGAATTACAGAAGCACCTGCCCGTCCGGTTGTTACCGAACTGCACATATTAAAGACCTATCCTATCACAGAGGAGATTACCCAATGGTTAAAAGATGCGCATGGCATTACGATGAATGATCGAGATATTCGCTGGGTAAATGCAAGGATTGCCGGTGTGTATCATGAAGATCAAAAAGCCAAGGATGGCTATTCTCCTATTGTACAGGATATTGTGAATGAACTGATAACTTCCATTGGTGATATCTTCTCGGTAGACTTTATGTCTGATGAGCTGTTAAAGACTGGTTTATCTAATCATTTTGTCCCTATGATTGCCCGCTTAAAAAACAACATTAAGATTACCAATCCTTTTTTGCTTCAGATCAAGCAGCAGTTTACCGCCATGTTCAGTGTCATTTCCCTTGCTTCCAGCGTGCTGGAAAAGAAATTAGGGTATACCTTGTCCGATGATGAAATCGGGTTTATCCTCATTCACTTTCAGGCAGCATTAGAACGACATAACTTATCAAAAAAAATTGCCATTGTGTATAACTGCAACTTAGCGAATGCCTTATTGATTGAGAATCAAATTAAGATCAATCTGCCTACCTTTGATGTCATTGAATTAATCAACATACAAGATTTGAAAGAAAAATACTTGCATGATTTTGATTTCATCATTTCAACAATGGAAGTATCAACAGATTTACCTTCAGTCGTCATTTCTCCATTAGCTGACAGCAATGATATTCAAAAAATTAAGCAGACCTACGATAAGCTGATACGTGATGTCAAGGAATCACGCTTTTATTCCCTGTTGCAAGCCATCAGCAGTGATACGATCTTAGTGAAACAGAAATGTAAATCAAAAGAAGAAATTTTAAAAACCGCAAATGATATCTTACGAAAAAAGGGATACATAACCGAAGACTTCTATCAAAGTGTCTTAAATCGTGAAAAGATATCTTCTACAGAAATTGGCAATGGTATTGCCATTCCCCATGGACTTGATACTTTTGTAAATCATACCGCAATTGTTCTTATCACGTTAGAAGAACCTATTCTTTGGAAAGAAGATATGGTGCGTGTCATCTTCTTTACGGCAGTATCTTTTGAACAGAAGGAAATCATGAAAAAACTTTTAAAGGATTTGTATCATCTCATCAGTGCTAATGAATTTATAGAGCAGATATCCGCAGCGGAAACGTGTGAAGAAGTGCTAGGTCTTTTGTATGGTAAAAGATTATCGAAATAGTAAAAAGTAGTCACTTTGAAGTGTACTCAATTATTTGGACTTAAAGTAAATAGGCTAAATCAAGCAGTTACGAAGGATTGATTTCTGTATTGCACAGAAATTAATCCTTTTCCTTTTGTTGTTATTCTTTAGTATTCCTTTTTCTATGATCTTTAAACGCTAAAAAACAATTACGAAGTGTTGATTACATAAGACGGAAATACCTATTAAACCACCTACTGTAACAATGTCATCATTCTTATATAAATTTTTCTCCATCAGCATTCGCAAATGCAATAACTGCATACTTTATATCATCCACATATTCTCTTTAAAATTTAATGGTTCTACTCTCAATCATAAATATCCTTGCTAACATCTTGCTAACTATCTATCTAACAATCATTAGTAGCAAGAAAGCATGTTTTGCTTACTATAGTTATATGATAAATTGATTTTTTCTACTTTATTTACATAAAACATCATGATTCGATATTAAAAACTAATAAAAGTGAATTTTTTGTGCTTATTATCTTTATAAGAAAAGAAGAACTATTTTAATCTTGCTAACAATCTATCTAACATTCATGCTAACAATTATTACTAGCAAGACTTTTCGTACCTCAAAATACACAACATAGTATACCCCCATTTCTATCTTTCCCATCATCTTTTTCGTTTCCTCTTACAGAATACTTGTACTTTTTTAATTGTACGATTATAATGAGCAAGAAAAGAAGGAACACAACATGACAGTACAAGATTTAGCTTCATTTCATGAAACCTTAAAACAAAATAACATACCCTTTTACACCGATATCTTCACAGATGATATATGGGGTGATATGGGTGTTGATACAGCATCGGTAAGTGTAACAGCAAACGAAGATAGCTGGCATATTCATTATATAAGAACACAAAGTGGCATTCCTTATATCTTTGCCAACTATGTAAGCAATATCGTAGATGAATACCATAAAGATTTATCCCATGAACAGTTCTATGATTACCTCAACCTTCATAATCTACAAAAAGCATTTGCTGATTTTATGCATACAAATCATGTATAAGCCTTGTGAAACATTAACATTTTATTTAACACGCAAGTTCTGCGTGTTTTATTGTGCTTTATCGATAAAGGTTGTTAATGCCTCCATCATGGTAAAACGTGCCTGTGATGTTCTGGCTCGCCATGCATAAACCAGCTTATTACGAATAGTTGTATGGGTGATTTTTTCTTCATAAAGAACACGATACTTTTCATCGAAAGGTTCAATTTTATGAACGAGTATTTGTATCATACCAGGATATTGCTTCTCCATTTGAAAAATACTTTGATTATCACATCTACGCAGACAACATAAGGTGCCATAGGAATCCTCAAAACAGAAACCTTCTTGAATATCCTCATAACGTAGATTCTTTTGATGTTTCTTCACCTCATCATAAAGCCCTTTTTTCAGGTTTTCAAAATAACGATTTACATCCATTGCTACAATTTTCACTACCCGCATAATTACGCTCCTTTCTAACAGTGAAATGACTCTTGAATAACAAGAGCCACTTCATCTATGCTTTTTTCAATTGTTCATAGTAATATAAGATGCGTTTGGTAACTTCATGTTCTTTAGCAAAACCAGTAAGTTTTACAATCGTCTGTAAGATACCTTCCTCATGAATGCTTTTTTGTAATGCCACTGCTTGTTTATCTCTAGGCTCATCGTAGAGAAAACCATATGCCATCGCTTTGGCTATCGCGTCATAAGGCAATCCATGCGCATAACACATAGCAGCACTGCCGGCTAAACGATCACCTTTGGTCAATTTGCGAATTGGATCATACGCCACACGATAAATATAATCTACCATTTCACCTTTCGCCGCAGGGAAATGACTTAAATTATACAACTGCTTTTTCGTTAGTGGATAATGCTGTAAGACACCTTCTGTTATCTCTTTTTCTACTTCCTTAATAAAGGCTGCCCCTTCTTCATCACTACTAATTTCATTAATAGTTTCATAGCCTTTATAATATCCCAGAAAAGCACTGGCAGCATGTGGACCATTTACCACAAACACCTTTACATCTTTTAATAGCTCTAATTGATCACATGTTTCCATCCACTCAATCGCTGATAGATCAACATTTAAGGGTTGCTGGATCAGTAAGGATAATACCGCTGTCGTACGAATATTTAAGGCCGCATTGCTTTGGGCATCTGTACTTCTTCGCACGATAGAATCGCGTAAGACAACCTGTTCCTGAAACCAGGCATGTGTTTCTTCTGGCAAATGTTCATAAAACATCTGCTCAATATCTTTCATTAAATGATTTTTATTTGTGATAAAGATCATACAAAGCTTCTTATCAGGCTGTTGCTGTTTTCTACGATACAGCCCTTCACAGACAGTGCATACAGCCTGCGGTATTTGTTCTGGGTAAATGACAAAGTAAATGACATCGGCATCGATTACACTTTCCATTGCCCCACTTTGTTTCCATGTATAAGCATCATAACCGCGAACGCGATGCTCTTCAATGCGTGTTTCGCGATGTACACACACATCGTAATACCCCTTATTTTTCATTGCCTCAATGACGTTTTCGTCAATATCTATAAATGTCGTTTTCCATCCTTCTGCATTCGCAAGAGTTTCCCCAATAAAACCCTTGCCTAATCTTCCTGCACCAATAATCAATGCGTGTTTCATATCGTTCTAAGCAGCTTCCTTATCTGCTTTTTCAACAATTGGCTTTTTTAATACATTTGCCAGTAAGGCTGTCACGATCGTACCGACGATAATAGCAATGACAAACCAAACTTTTTCATCAATGATCGGTAATACAATAGGTCCGCCATGTGGCGCATAATCCTTAACACCGGTAACTGCCGCAATAGCACCGCCAACAGCACCACCGGCCATAATGGATGGAATAACTTTTGCCGGATCTGCAACTGCCAATGGAATTGCCCCTTCAGAAATACCAATCAATCCCATGAACAAGGAAGCCTTACCTGCATCACGTTCTTCCTGTGTATATTTATTCTTTGATAATAAAGTTGCCAGACCCATACCTAATGGGGCAGTACAAATTGGAACCGCACAGATACCAAAGAATTCATAATGACCTTCTGCCATCATACCGATGGAGAACAAGCAAGCGGTCTTATTTACCGGTCCGCCCATATCAACTGTAACCATCATACCCATGATGATGCCAAGCACTACTTTACTGCCACTGGATAAGCTAGTTAAGAAGCTTTCGATACCGCCCATTGCCATACCGATTGGATTCGCTAAGATATACATATAGAAGATACATACGATAAAAGATGTCACAACCGGAATAATCAGAATTGGTACAACCGTTTTAATTAAGTCCGGATAATGAATTTTCTTCATATAACGTACGATATATCCAGTCATAAAACCTAACACCAATGCTCCTAAAAAACCAGTTTTTACTGCATTACCACCAATTGTAATTTCTGTATTCGCAATATATCCGGCAACCAGCCCTGGTGCTAAACCTGGTTTCCCCGCAATGGCATAAGCGATATAACCAGCTAATACAGGAATCATCATAAACAAACCAGCTGCACCGATTTCCTGTACATGCAATAGAAATTCGTTTTTGATTACCATACCTTCACCTGCCACGGCTGTACCACCAAAGGCAATAGAACCGGCATAGAAGATACCACCGATAACCGTCATCGGAATCATGTAAGACATACCTGTCATCAGATAATTCTTAATTTTCTTAAAATCAACACTCATAGTTTCACTCTCCTCTTTTCTTTATTATGTTGCTTACTTTACTGCTTCTTCTAACTTCATGATTGCGGCCTGCGGATTTTTAATCGCATCCGCCACATCAATCTCAACAACAATTTTGTCTTCAAAACGTTCCATGCCTTCTACAGCACAACCAACCGCGATTAATACAACATCCGCCGTTTCCACTTCATCTTCAGTGATTTCATTTTCAGCACCCATCGCACCTTGCGTTTCTAATTTAATTTCATGTCCCCTTTTACGACCTGCTTCTTCTAATGCCTCTTGCGCCATATATGTATGCGCAATGCCTGTTGGACATGCGGTAATGCCAACAATCTTCATAGCTAATCTCCTTTCTCTGTTTCCAGTTTTTTCAAACAGTTGAATAACTGTTGTTCATTTTCTGCATGCAGAATATCTTCACGAAACTCCTGATGCATTAGATTTCTGCTTAACCAAGCTAATATTTGCAAATGCTCTTTTGTTCGCTTATTCTCTGGAACCCCAATCAGAAAGATCATCTTCACCAGCTCATCACCCCAATGCAGCGGAGCTTCTAAGGTAGCGACTGCGACAAAGGATTCTTGTACATCTTGACTGGAGCCATGCGGAATCGCGATATCATAACCAACTGCGGTAGAGAATTCCTCTTCCCGTTGGCAAACCGATTGTTTATATGCTTCACCTCCTATCACTTTCTTACTTTCTATCGCTTTTTGAATCAAGAAATCAATTGCTTCCATTTTGGTTTGAAACTGTTTCTTGACAAACGTTAACTGCTGATCAAACATGTCGTTATTCCCCCTTCACCATGCCTGGCTCACTAACCAATAAGGAAAGATTTCCATCGATCGTATACTGTTTTGCATTCGAAGTCATAATGAAGCTCATGCCTGCACCGATACCATAAGTAGCTTCTCCTGTAATTAATGTGCCTTTGCCATCTAGTACCAAGCATAAGGAATACGTTTCATTTTCTATACACTCTGCTTCATGTATGCCATACTTCGTAATGCGGAAGAAAGCATTGTCGATATACTGTTGGATTTCATTTTGTCCATGCTCTGTAATTTGCGGTTTTACCATCGGTTCTTCGTGTGGGATTGTCACAACATCTAAGGCTTTTTCCAAATGCAATTCACGTGGTTTTCCATTGACATCTACATTATCATAATCATAAATGCGATATGTCACATCACTGCTTTGCTGGACCTCTGCCATCAGCATCTTTCCTTCTACGCCATGTACGACACCTGCCGGTGTATATACAAAATCACCTGTTTTTACCTCTTTACGTATGAGCAGCTCATCCCATCGCTTTTCCAGTGCCATTTTTTGAAACTCTCCACGACTTTTGGCACGATGTCCGCGTACTAATTTTGTTCCATCATCCACATCCAGAAATAAACAAAACTCAGCTTTCCCTAAGTCATGCTCATGTACCTTCGCATATGCATCATCCGGATGTACCTGTACGGATACCGGACTGGTAATCTCATTGATCTTTACCAATAAAGGAAACCGTTCGCGTTTATCGTGATGAAATAATTCACGATGCTTTTCATAAACCTCTTTTAGGCTTTGCCCCTCGCAAGCCGTATTGGTAATGATACTGACACCGTTATCATGAGCACTGATTGCCCAGTATTCACCAATTTTCTTATTCATCTCCTCTAAAAAGCCAAATTTTTTCTGGATGCGATTTCCTCCATAGATTTTTTCTTTCAATGGCGATTTTAGAAATAACACCTCATCCTTCATATCATCACTCTCCTTTGACAGCTACATTATGTCATGAGAAACTTTTTTACGATATGCCAATCCTCTTCATAGTTTTTTGTAAGTCTTAGGACACATAAAAAACCGTCTGCTTCTTATATTTAACAAACACAAAAAACAAACGGTTAGCTTAAATGATAATACAAGGTGTAGCAAGACCATTTAAAGACTTCTGACAATTTCATAAAATGCCTTTTCTGTTGTACATTCACGTACGCGGTGAATCGTATCTTTGGATTTGATGAACTGATAAATATTGCTAATCAACTTTCTGGAACGTTCTTTATCCGCAAAATTAAAGGCCAGACAAATAATGATGTCTACTTTCTCTTTATCCCATACAATTGGTTTTTTCAATGTCATTACGAGGATCTTTTCCTTTTTCACATACTTTGAAATCCCATGCGGTATTGCTAAACCATTTCCCATTTCCGTAGGTGCCATGCGTTCTCTTTCTTTCATAGATGCCAAAAAACCTTCACTGACATAACCATTGCGCATAAAAATCGTATGAATTTTTTCCAAGACCGTGTCTTTATCCTCATAATCTTGTTTTAAAAGTAGGGTTTCTTTATCCAACGTTTCTAACAATAGATTTTTAACACTTTCTTTGTGCTTGCTTGTATCGGCACATATCTGATTAATTTTATGAACATCATATTCGTCCACCAGTGGCGAAATCAAAATAACAGGTTTTTTATCATAAGCAATCTCTACTGTGGATATGATAAAATCAAAATCATCAAGATAGGATAGTTTTAAATCATCTAAATTAAAGGTTTCGACAACATCAAAACGTGGCAGATTGCGTTTCACTCGATGTTCTACTAAATCCGCATTCGCACCGCTTGAATGAATTACAATGGCAATTTTCTTAGAAAGATTATAGCGTTCGATAGCAGCCTGTACATGGATTAATAGAAAACTAATTTCATCATCTGAAAGATGAATATTCAAAGAATTCTCAAAGGTGGAAGCAGCTAAGACCAATACACTAAATAGTGCCGGATATTGTGCTTTTATTTGCGGTAAAAAAGGATTGGTAATCTTAATCTTATTCGTAATGCGTGTCATCATAGGAACAACATGCTGCTGTAAACCTTTAAATAATTCCTCATCATCATTCAGATTTTCTCCTACTACCGCCGAAATCGTTTCTATGAATTCACTTAACTGACTTCTAATCTCTTCCGCCTTACGACTCACACTATGTATATCATTTTCATGATAAACACCGGATACCCGAGCATTCAGCCAACGTACATCTTGATCTTTTAAAGCAATCCCATAGGTATTCTTCAGCCATTGTGCCAATTCTAATGTCACGGGATAAGTTTTTAACCGATGTAGTTCCGATACAACAGGACGATAAGTTGTTTGTATTAAAAGATGTTCCTTTTCCACACGATCAAGAAAGATAGCAAACTGTATAAAAATCTGATAATAATACATATCATCCATTAGTTCACAAGAAAGTTTATCATTTACAAAGGTAATCATTTCTTCCGCAATTTCCATATATCTTTTCGCTACATAATTTGCCAAAATTGCTTTGCATGTTTTTAAATCATAGCTTTCCTTAGCAGACAACTTCTCTTTAAACTTTTCAAAAACATAGTTACGCTTTGCACTGCGAATGTGCTGTTCCTTTCCGCTCACATATGTACCACTCTTATCTCTTACTAAGAATAATTCATTCTTTTGCAATACCTTATCTACATATTCTAAATCATTGACGATACTGCTTTTCGCAACATCATATTTCTCTACCAGCTTGCGAACAGATACCGTTTCATCTTTCATCAAAAGATTTTCTAATAACTCTTTTCTGCGAAAGTCAGTGAAGTCCTGTGTTAAATATGTTTCTTCAAGATAACGCCGAAACACATCTCGCTCATCCTCAGCACCAACTAGCAAATACCCCTCACCTCTTCGCTTTTCGACATGAAGATCAAATGGACGAAGCTCATATTCCAGCTCCTTTAAATAATTGTATATCGTCTTTGTGGATACCTTCAAATGTTGGGTAAAATATGCAATCTGTTTCGGTTCTTTTAAATCTAATAATAGAATATAAAAATTTTTAAGATTTTCATTTGCTGCCATTTTTTCACCATCTTTTCCAATTTATTGTATAAAATAAGCATTATTAAGATTAAATACAATTATAACGTATTTTTTAGTCTGTTAATATGCATATTCTTAGGTGTATGAAAAAACTTGGAATCTCATTACTTTGGAATGATCTTTATCACACCAATGAAACTCCAAGTTCCTTTAACTTACATGAAATAAAATGTTAGATATGCGTTTTCCTCATCCTTTTCTTAAGCACGAACAATACTCCTGCACAGCCAATGATTGCAATTCCAATGAATACTGCAATCCCTGTTCCTCCTGTGATTGGTATCCAGAAGTTCTTATCATTGTACACGACCATATGCACTTCATCACTTTCGCCTACTTCCTTCGTGATGACATATATCTGCTCATCTTCACTCTGCTCTGCTGCTTTCCCATTGACCTTCACAAACAGCTTTCCTGTTCCTTCTTCTCTTGTGATCTCGATCTTGATGCTTTCTTCCAGCAACTTATAGCCTTTTGGTGACTTCGTTTCTTTCAGATAATAGGTACCTGCTCGCAGCTTTTTAATCAACAAGCCTTCTGCTTTTCCGCTTGTATAGCTTGCGATCGCATTTTTCATCTCTGCATCGCTATACAAAGTAAACTCTGCTCCTTCTAAGGCTTCCTTATCACGATTCATTTTCTTTAGATAAACCGCAATTTCTTTTGGTGTATAGGCGTTAGTAAATGAGAATTGTATCTTCTTATCAAGCTTTTCTTCTTGTGCATTGGTAAGAATCTTATATTCCACATTCGTCTGTTTCTCTTCTACCTTATAAGTTTCTTTTTGTTTCAGCTCCCTGAATAGCGCGGTCTGATTTCCTTTTACCTGAAATTCACCCGCTTCATTTGTCTTATATGTACTCTCTGCATCACCTGTTGGAATGACATAGTTCGCATTCTTGACAGCTTCATAAACGTCCCCATTCTTTCTGCTCA